>NZ_JAUBQU010000026.1:0-67455 GCF_036701435.1 Microcoleus sp. Pol12A5 | reverse complement strand
CACAGGACGGAGTTTTGATGTTGTTACATCGGCAAAAGGTAGTGCCAGTAAGAGAACTTCTCCTGATTGATAATGGGCCATATTTCAAATATTGTCGTAGATAGAATCTTCCTCGCTGTAGCCAGCTAATAATTGCTCAGCAGCAAGGCGATGCCAAGCAGCGTTTTCCTCTTCTTTATCAGTTGGTTCTTGCACCAGAACAATAACTCGGACTTCTTGGTTAGCTGCCAAGTATTTTAAGAGAGTATCGGGAAATTCTATTTTCCCTTCATCTGTGACTTTTGCGGGAAACTCGTAGGCTTTCATGGTAGGTTTGAATCTGTATTGAACATAATTTTATTAAGGCAGTTATAGTTCGAGTTTAATCTCAGAATACTTTCCCAAAACTTCGTTGACAACAATCAGTTTGCCTTGACTATCTGCCCCTAATTGTTGATTGGCATTGACTATCAATTCCATAAATAGTACCGTCGGGGGCAATGTCCACATTCATTGGATCGCTAACCTGGATAGTTTTTACCTGTGCGGTTTTTTCTTGCAGGTATATATAAGCTACGTTGTATGTCGGATCGTAAGTCAGTTTCACCGGAACCTCCTGCTAAAAAAAATTGACAATTACAGCGCTCATCATCCAGTCTTCGTCTTCCTTAGCTGTGATCGCCTCTACTTTCACTCTAACAATTCTAAATTTTAAAGCGACAAAAAATTAAACACTACCAAAATATACTTTGGTGTCCTACCGGACGGGTGGCGGAATTTTTGCAGGGCCCGAATTATATATTTAGCACTCCGCCAGAAATCTCGCGGCCCCTGACAAAAATCCCGCAGTAAAAATTAAATTTCAGATTGGGCAAGTTCGCGTACCAATTCTTTAAACAACAACTTGACAGCTTTGGCCGCCACACGCGATCGCACTAACCGCACCGGCCGACCGCTCAACTTTTCCTCATCCATAATTGCACCGAGCTGATCGCCAATGTCGTTAGCAAGCCTTGTGCGAGCTGGTTCAATCCTAGTAAATATCCACTGCCAGAGCGCGCGACGACACAAATCACTACCACCGCTGACCTTAGACTTTTGCAAATCACCGCTGGACTCTTGAGATGGAGCATAACCCAAAGCCTTCATAAATCGGCGAAGGGACAAATGCCGCTTGGTAGGTTTGCCAGACTTGCGACCTTTACGAATCTTCACATCTGGTTTACCGTCCAACAAATAATTTTCAAACGGGTATATTTGCGACAATAAAAGAGCCTCAACTCTGCGACCAAATCCAAACCGGGCAAAAACTTTACGATAAGGCAAAAACTGCGGCTCCGAAACAAGTTTGGAAAGTTGAAACTCAAGCGCCATCTCTTCCCGCTGGATATCGTAAATGCGGGCAGCGTGGAGGCGAAGTTCATCAGTTATCCCTAAGCCGATCGACTTTTCCAACATCAAGTCGTACTTAACAGACTGCCGCTCGCCGCACAACCACCCCCACAACAGCGGCACTTTTTCCCCAGACCGCACCGATCGCACGAGCGCAACTTCTGGAAACTGCCAAGCTAAATCTTGGCGAGCACGGTTAATGATAGGTGACTGCACGCGATTTAAATGAGACAAGCGAAGAACCAAACGGCGAATTTCGACAATAGTTTGCGATCGCACTTGGACAAATCGCCGAGGAACATCAATGTAATCCCAACCGTAAATCGCCAGGGCAAGCGCATCAGCATCATCATCCTTATCAGGCAATCCAAGATGGTGCTCGCGAAATGACCGAAGTTCTTTGTGACCGACGAGCCGCACTTCTACACCGACCCGCGCAAGCTGAGTTCCCCAGAGCCGAGAGTAATTAACCCCGGTGGGCTCCATCACTGCGATCGTGTTATCCGTATCACCGCCAATTAATGCCAGCAATCCACAAATTCCCAAAGCCGTAGCATCAAACTTGTGGAAGTCAGAATCGTAATAAAATTGTCGAGGTTCAGTTGGTTTCTCTGTCAAAAGACAAGCAGAAACTGAGGCCTTGCTAATGTCAAGTCCGATAATTTGCATTAAATTTTTACAGGTGATAGTTTCCAAATCCCCATAGCAAAGCTTATGAATCACCCAAAGGCCAGAAGCCTAATTCACTCTTAAAGCTATAAATTGCAGGGGAAAATTGCAGTCAATCAAGAAGTGACCGAGCTTATGAAAGTAGAAAAGCCATTGCAGCTTGTTTCTTCATTAAAGCCCTAAACCACTATTCAATTGACAGACGGATGATTTGGACTCAATCCGCTACTCAAAACGAGTTTCGGCCGCTAAGTCACACAGCCATCATCAGGCGGTTATTCAGACGAAAAAGGGATAGCACCAGCAAAACTGTGCCAAGCTTCAAAAGAATTCTGAGATTGAGTCAAAATGCCACCAGAAACAGCATTATCCCAATCAAAATCACGGGAAACATGAGAAACCTTGAGAGGCTTAACTACTAAAAACTCTCCAAACAAATCCTCCAAAAACCAATCATCCAAACACAAAATATCCCAAATTTGACCGAGAGTTTTAAACTTGCGAACGCGCTGGCCGAGGCTGAGAAACCAACCACCGGCAGGACACTTACACAAATCAAGACAAGCAGCCTGAGCAAGTGCTAAAACCCTTTTAAAACTCGGACGAGCCACAGGATTGATATCTTTGGCTCTATTGATGGTTTCAGTCTGAGCGCGAATGCGATCGCGCATCTGCTCATTATCCTCACGAAGCCGTACAATCTCAGCTAGAGCAGCAGCTAACTGAGACTGCAAATCAAATTGTTCCATGTCAAAACTCGCGAGAAGAACGTTGAGAATCAAAAGGGAGGGGGTCTACTTCCACCTCCTCATCATCATCCTCGTATTCGGAAGCATCAATAACTTCAACAGGCTTAAACTGAGAGATAGCAGTAGTTGTGATATTCAAATTGATATCAGAAGCTCGAATGCCAAAAGCAGCCAAGAAAACCGTCAACCGTTCTAACTGTTTATTAGCTCTCTCAATTTTTGAAGAAAGTTGTTGAACTTCCTTTTTCTTTTGAAGAAGTTCATTTTTAACTTGCTTGAGCTCGACAACAATCTGCGATTCAGATTGACAATCAGCCATCAATTGAGCAATCTGAGGCTTAAGTTTTTCGTAAGACTCAGAAAGAGTATCAGTATCCGAAGATGTAGCAACTTCAAGAATGCCTCGTTCAGAAAGAGTATCCCAATTTTTAGAGTAGACAGGAATCGAAATTCTAAGAGTAGTCATTGCAGTAATAGATAATTGGTAAAGAAGCGATCGCCTTTTATCCTCCAAAAAGCGATCGCGCAAAGGAGCAAGATAGCAAGCTAGATGGAAGAGAAAATCAAAATAGAACATCACCTCCTGGGGGCGAACGAGCAGCAGCAACACCGTCAGCCAAGCGCTGCTTGTAGCAAGGCATAAAAACAATGCGATCGGGAGCAATATGAGTAACAGTGCTGCCGTCACAGGCAATTGCAAATACAGCACCGCAAGGACAGCGCTTGACATCTTCAGCTAGCGGCCAATACCACTCCTCGGGACAAGGAGCCCAATAAATCATGGAATCTAGAGAAACTTCCAGAGGCTCAAGATTTTCAGCATCCCAAGCAGCCATCGCCTCGCGAAAATCATCGAAGCAGTCAAAATCGTCAGGGTCTGGAGGTTCATCAGTCGCAACCACCTCGAAATCAAGCAAAGTCAGTTGACAGCCGGCATCAACTTGATAGTGAATTTCAGGCTGCGGGGGAGAGTAGCGAGCCAGAAACCGATCGGAAAAAGTGACACCGGGGGAAGTTTCGACAGCTGGTGCAATCGGCTGCTGGACTCGATCGACTTTGAAACCGGAAATTTCTTTCCGCTCCTGGACTCGATCGACTTTGAAACCGGAAATTTCTTTCCGCTCCTGGACTCGATCGCCTTTGAAACCGGAAATTTCTTTCCGCTCCTGGACTAAATCAGTTTCAACACCGGAGGAAGTTTCAATCAAGGCCAAGAGCGGAAGTTCGACGCCAACAATCGCATCGATCCAACTTTGGCGGCACCGCCGATCGCCCGACGGGACAATATCGAGCTCGCGGGCGATCGACTTGAGTTCGCCAAAGGTCTTTGCTTGAAGCTGTACAGCAGTGTAGGTGTACATAGTTTGAGAGAAAGGGCTTGTTTACGCCAAGCCCAACGAGATTTACAGGGGTATCTGAATGCAGTCGTGGCAGACTAAACGCAGGAGAGTCCAGCAGGCAACTATCCGAAAGCTAGCTGGACACCTATGTTGTATCTACCCACTCACACTTTAGTGTAAGCAGTTCTCTCTGTCAACACTTAAATGTGAATACTTTAATGTTAATATGGACAAATCAGAAGATCAGGAGCCTGAAACGTTGAAAACTCTTCGACAACACTTAGAAATATCCCAAGAAGAGTTAAGCCGTCGATTAAACCTTAGTTTTCGGACTGTTGGAGACTGGGAAACAGGGAAAAAGACGCCTCGCTTTGATAACGCGACAACACTGTCACGCGAGTTGGGAGTTTCATTAAAAACATTGGCTAAAGCAATGCACATAGATGTAACGGGAGTGCCAGACGACTATAGCTTGATAGATCTCAAAAAAATCGCAACCAAGCTAGGCATTGAAAAAATAGAAGACTTACCTGAAAGCTATGAAATCTTGAAAAAGATGCACGATCCCAGCTAACCAACGCCCGCACCATCGGGATTTCTCTGATGTATTAGCCACCGGATGGGACAACGGCAGCTTTCCTTGACTCAAGTTACACATGAAAAAATATGAAAAACTCTGTAACTATGACTAAAACTCAATTTGAATGCTACGCCCAGGAAGCTGCAATGTGTAGCAAGCAATATGAACAGTAGCCAGCTTTCACTGTTTGACACAAACGCCGCGACCGGAAGCGCGTACAAAACCGGTGACTACGTAAAACTGCGAAGAAAACCAAGAGTCGCAGCATGGGTTAAACGCGGGGAAGTTTTCCGAATTGACAAAGTACACCCAGTCAACGGCAGTCTAAAGTTCTGGAATCCCCACATCAATCAATGGGATTTTTTATATCCAGAGGAAGTTAAGTTAACTGTCGAGCCTGTTGTAGGGGAAATTGCCCCCGCAGCGCAATCAATAGCAGAGTCTGTTATAGGGGAAGTTGAAACAACCGAGTTAACTGTCGAGCCTGTTGTAGGGGAAATTGCCCCCGCAGCGCAATCAATAGCAGAGCCTGTTGTAGGGGAAGTTGCAGCAACCAAAAATTACTGGAACTCCGACGAAGGATACAGCGGTAACGGCTGGCTCGAAACTCACTACAAAATCCGCCGCGGTGGCAAGCAACACTCCATCAACTGCCCTGAAATTGGATGCACCGGCCCTTATTACAGTTACCGCTGGATGGAAGGCAAGCGGCAGCGCGCCAAATACTGTCCGGGAAGCAAGTGTCCAGCAGTCAGAAAAGCTCTCAGGAACGGGGAACCAATTAGTAAAATCTTAGAAATCATCAACCAATGAAAATCTCCCAACTGCAAACTCGCTACGGTCTAGGAAGCAAACAGTCTGTGTACGATCGCATGAAAGCGCTGCAAATAAATCCAGTCAGCCGCGGAGAAATATCCAGTCAAGCACTGGACGAACTGGACAAACTGGACAAATTCTTAAAAAGCAACCCAGGAGCTAAAATCTGGGAGTTTCCAAGGGATGTAGAATCTTTGTCTAGCGGACAACTAGACAAGTCAACTGGACAACTGGACAACTTCAACGAAACGCTGCAATTAGTCGAGGCGATCGCCCGCCACTTCGCCGCCAAACAAGACCCGCTGGCAAACTACAAAGCGCTAGAATATGCCGCCACCCACATCATGCTATTGCCCAGTTCCAAAATCAAGGAGCTGACAGGGGCAAAACCTAGGAAAAGTCAGTTTCAACGAGGAACTTTTGTTTTTAGCAAAACAACCTTCAAAATCGGGCGAGAAACAGCTTGGAGAGTTCAAATGACAGCTAACGCATTCAGAGATGCAATGAGACACAAAACCGCAGGAAATACCCGCTGGTTAGATCCTTAAGCATGAGACCCATCATGCTAGCCGTCCCTACAACAAACTCTACAGTAGCAGCTAGTGACGACGCTGGTAAAACTTCAGAGCGCAAGCCAAGCACCGAGCTTGATAGCGGTAAAAATCGCGTTCGCGTTTTAGCCGCGCAATCCGTTGAAACAAAACACGAATAAAATATTGTCTCTTCATACAAAATATAAAACTAAATCAGAGATATTATCACCTCTAGTGACTTTATGTCAACTTCTTTTAGTTATACCGGGTATTACTCACCCCGGTTGGCCTGCGGCGCCCTAAATCTTCACCGGCGCGGCCGGGAGGGCGGGCCATAACCCGGCTCCCCCCCCGGCCCACGTTTTCAAGCGATCGGTTTATCACTTAGGTGATTTTTTATAGGATATTTCTACAATTCGTTTACAAGCCTCATCAGCGGTATAGGTAGGTAAGTTATCTATTTCTAGAAATAAAGATTTCAATATACGAACTAGTTTACGTTTATAAACAGCTTGTTTTTTCATAAAGCTTGTTTTTTCATAAAAATTTAAATCAATAAATCGTAAAATTACTAATTAAACTATCAGCTTGTGATTCAGCCTGATTTAATAAATCAACAATTGAAGCAAGCTTAAACAATACAACTGAATTTTTCTCATCCTCTACAATAGACCGAAGTTTTTTGACTAAAAACTTTTCTTGACACAATTGACCTTTTAATTCAACATTCTCACGAATTAATTTATTACGTTGGTCACACAAACTCTCATTCTCTGTTTTCAAAACCTCAATCAACTTAAATAATTTTGGTTTACCTTCTACTTCTGTTAGAAGGAAAGAAACAGAATTTTCCAAATCTTCAAGTCTTTGCTCAATATCAATATCCATACAAAATTCTAATTACTACACTACATACTATTATATCTAATTTTGGCCATCTTTCAAGCCCCGCATACCAGCCCACCACAATGAAGTCGGAACGCCGCTAGAATCAAACAACTCGTAATTTGAATCATAATCAGCATCAATCTGCTTAACAAACCACGCAGTCTGCTGGATGTTACCCCACTCGGTAAATCGCACCGCACCGTACTTTACAGACTCACGGTGGATTATATAGCTACCATGCAAAACAACAGCGCGACGAAGCGGACGGGGAATTAAACGTTCAATTTTATAGAAAAGGCGATCGGCAGCGCTGCGACCTCGAATCCGACGCTTCCAAATTTGGTCATAACTTGAAAATTCACTTACACCCCAAGGATAACTATGAGTTTTAGAAAACTGAGACAGCTTCTCTAGAATCCAATAATTCTTGAACCAAAACGCATCAGCCCACTGCAAGTGAATCTGCAATCCAATTTCAAATTTAAGTTGAGGATGTTGAGAGCGCAGCACTAAAATCCATTCAGAAAACTTGTCAAAAACTTGAGGGCGATCGAAAGAGCTAAAAGGCTCACTAATAATTACAGTCGAGCCAGAAGGCAAGCTATCTAAATATACCTTAAGTTTAAAAACTTCGTACTCTGGATTGTTAAAAATCATGTACTGATTCGTGAACCAATCATCAAGAGTAAATAGTGAAAATTGTTTAATTCTTGAATCTAAAAACTTAATTCTATGAGCAACACAATCATATTCCTCACACCAACGCATTAAACGAGGAGAATCATGGCGAGTAAAATCTGCTCTTAATTGATATTCAATTACGAAATAACTAAAATTATTTTCAATATTTGCCCAAGATTGTCTAATATGTCGATTAGGTGCCAATTTATCAAACAATCGAATAGAATCAACAACTGTTCCCAATTTTAAAGGCATTTTAAAAGACTCAACAGGTTTAGACAACCAAAATTCAATTACCAAAGTATAAACAGTCAATCCCAAAACAAACCCAAAAATATTAATAATCAAACCAAGCTTCAAACCATTAAAAAACAATTTAATCATTTTACTTTATTAGTCCAACCAGGACGCCAACCACGACAATCTACATCAGTAAATTCAGCATTCCAATAGCCTTTATCCCAGCCCTTAGAGCTTTCTAAATCCTTCCATTCATCATCATTTAATTGTTTAAAACGATTACCGGCAATAATTTGATGAGGCAAAGCGCGAGACCTTAAAAAAGGCTCAGATATTTTAAAAGGATTGTATTCTATCTTTAGACCATCCACCTCATCATAAGAATATCCAATCAAAAAACATCCCTTAGATTGAGAAGCAAACTCAGAAGGACTAGCCCAAATTGTTTGCAGCCAAACTTTCTTGCCGTTACAATCTGGTGGAGTACAAGGTACGGGTTCAAAACCTACATCACCATCTCCCCAGCAATCTGAATCAATAGCACCAGTACCGCCACAAGCATCCCAAGCAGCCTGCCATTTAATCCAATTTCTCTGAGAAATCTCATAAACCTGAGCATAATAATTATCGCATTCCTCCTGAGAAGCAGGATTAATAATCCCCGCGATAGTAATAAGAACTGCAACAATAGGCCACAGCGTAGCCCCAATCGAACCAAGAGTAAACCCCACCAAATAAGCAGCCGATCGCGCACTCAACATCGAAGCCGAAACCACAACCAGGGGCGCAACTTCTGCAATCAACAATCTCAATCCACCAGCTAATTTTGCAAAGCGAAGCAGCATATCACCTCCTACTGGCTAACCGCCAAGCTTTAACCAAACCGGCAATGAGCATGACAGGTAATCCAGTGCTGTACATCACCACCGCAGCGTAGCGCATAATCGGCGAATTCACAGAATCGATCGCAGCTATCATCAAAGCAGGAATTCGTATCGAATCAGGAGAACTTGGCATTAAATGCAAAACTTTATCCGACAAAGCAAGCCCACCGCTTTTATTGAGCAAACAATCGTATTGCTCAATTTCTTCAGCAGTCAGCGGTCGCCGCCAAGTATTGGCCAGCCAAAACGCATCGGGGTTAGCCTGTGACTGACTGCCACTAGAACTAACCAACTCCAGAGGCTTATCCTCAGCGCGTATATCGCGAGTGTAAAATGCCTGACAAAGCCCAGTCAAATCAGTTCCAGGAGGAACATTACCCATTCCGTAGGCAGTGGAAATCATCTCAGATGTATTAGTTTGAATCATCTGAAACGTACACCAAGTATATGTTGGTGGAGGAGGCGCAGTGGCAATGTACAAAGGAAAGAAGAACATAATTAGTCACTAAATATAAACTTTATGCCCAAACCCATAATTACAAATGGCTTGAGAGCGTTGACTATCATGCCGGGGAGGCAAATACTCTGAAATTCAACTCCAGCATTAATTTGAAAACAGCCGTCACCGATGTTATCAAAGTAAGCTTGCTCAGCAGCAGTAGGGTTAACTATGTCGATCGGAAATTTCTGGCTCATCTGAAATGAAAGAGGCACTGGCGCAGGACAAGTCAAACCAGAAGCGATCGCCCCAGGAGTCTGAGCCAAAACCAAAAACACTCCCAGGGCAGTGACACCCAAAAACTTGGCGTTATGAAGAATAGACCTATGGCGAGGCTTCATCCGAAGTTTGCCAGCCGCCAACATCGATCGCATAAATTTGTCAAAGCGCTCTGACCCCATAAATTCCTCAACCATCGCCAAAGTGGCACAATGTTTCTCAATAAAAGCGATAGACCGCTCAATATCCAAGTGAAGCGAGGGCGCGGGAACGGATATGGGACCGTATTTATAATCGTTAAAAAATTCTATATCCTCGCGCTGTCGGGAAAAATTAATTTGACCGCAAACCACACCGTTTAAAAATTTAGGCAATTCCTCAACAGGACAAGCGACCATCTCCTGCATAATCCATTCAGCACGAGAACGCTTGAATTCAATCTCAAGACGATCGTAATCAATTCCATCAATGTTTTTATCGTAAATCCTCACAAATCGCTCTGACTCGCGAGAACCCAAATATACTGTAGTGCCAGGTCGATTATTACCACAATTGGAAACACGTTTGACGGCGCGATATCCAACAAGCAAATTGTCAGCTAAAAATACCTCCCAATAGCGACGCGACAACCGAGGAGTTTGAACGGGAAAATCGAGAGCAATGTCAATTCTATTACCAATAAACTCTTCCTCAAACTGACAAAAAGCCAAAAGAGCTGCAACCTTATCAAAGGTAACTCCTGAAAGAGTAGACCCATTAAGGTCAACAAAATGCTTATAAGGTTCGTGACTTCCAGAAGCCGGATAGCGAGTACCTATCAAACTACCTTGAAATTCATGAACTTCGTGCCAAACTTTATTTAAAGCAAGAATGTTAGTATCGCGAACATCCTGCAATTGTTGCTGCTTGCGCTCAAATGGTAATCCCAAAGTACGCTGAATTTGTCGAAGCATACTAGGATGATAACTTGAAACCTGAAATCGCAACCAATCAATTCTAATATTCCGAGGTAAATATTTCATATCACTTAAACATTTGAACGGGCAAATAAAACGAACCTGCAAAACAAACAAAAGCTATCAAAGGATTTCTAGGTAGAAACACGTTAATCACAAGCGAACTAATAAAACACAAAATTACTCCTATAAACACCCTCCACATTATTTTATACCCATCTTTAGTCTGTTTATCTAATTTATCCCAAATTAAACACTCCTTAGTAATTCGCAAATCAAGTTTTTTCAATCCAGGATAACTGGCAGCAGGAAGCATATTCCACAAAGGAATCAGTTTTTTTTGAAAAATATGAGGCCCTGGAAAAGGAATATCACCCTGCAACTTCCAAGCAACGAAAGGATAATTATTGCTGGCTTCATAAATGCGCTTTTTGTTAAATCTATCAGCTTTATAATATTGGTCTAGCTTCTCTTCAATCTCGTCAAAACTATGGTCTTCATCAAGCAAATCCTGTGCGGAAAGTTCAACCGAACAAGCCAAATCTATAATATAAGGCTGATAACCAAAAGTCTTGTCAAGCGAAACCTTATCATCCTGTTTTTCCAGCAAACCAAAACTGTCATAAATTTGAAAAGTCAAATTATCCAAAGCGCTAATAATTCCCTTCCAGTGCTTCGTAGCCAAAACCCAAACTTTAATGGGGTTTTTGCGAACTTTCGGGTCCCTAAACCACACCTCAAACTCGCTGGGCATGAATAAATGACAGTCTTTAAAAAGCAAACGCTCGTTGCCCAGCTCTTCGCTCCAAATAGTAGTACCTTCGGCATATAAAATCTCCGAACAAATTTGGTGAAGCGATGAATGCACTTGAGTAGGATATTGTGCCGCGTAAACAATATGCTGGCACATTTTACGGTTGTTATCTACTGCGTTAAACGCTTCAGCCGGCAGAGTCCAAGACTGCGCGCTGGGAGCGTACAAACCCATCTCATCGAGCAAAATTACAGCCCTGCGAATCTGCAAAAACTGAGCAAAGTTTTTGTTGCTAGAAACATAATAAATAATACCTTTGGGTATATTTTGCCAAAGCCATTTTAAATTATTAATTTTGCAGTAATAAGCAAGAGGTAAAGGGTCGAGGTTAAAATTAGTCACAAGCCGAAGTTTGTATTTTTCAGCTATCCGCAGTCCGTGCTGCAGCATCAAAAGACTCTTTCCCCGCCCGGGAAGTCCGTAAATAGCAGTAAACGGCAAAGCAAACTCCTTTAAATTAAAAGGCGATCGCCAAACACAACGACCGCCTCATCAAAATAGTTACGCTCCGAAATCTAGACGCGGCTCAAAACCATATTTAGAACGCGGAGCGTAACCATAAAGCCCATGGGAGCCAGAGCTACCCCAAAAGCCGCCAATCCAATACCGTCGATGGCTTGAATCATCATGTTGATGGCATTGGTCACGCCATCAGCAATACTTTGTGCAGCGGCAGCAGCAGCATCACCGCCTGCGCCGCCAGTAGTAGCAAAAGCACCGCCAGCAGTCAAAACAGCCCCCCCAACAGCTAAAGCGGCACCAGAAACAGCCACAGACTGAGCTGATTTACTTTGCTCAACTTTCC
Organism: Microcoleus sp. Pol12A5; assembly: GCF_036701435.1. Classification (NCBI taxonomy): domain Bacteria; kingdom Bacillati; phylum Cyanobacteriota; class Cyanophyceae; order Oscillatoriales; family Microcoleaceae; genus Microcoleus; species Microcoleus sp. Pol12A5. The sequence continues at coordinate 55,411 of NZ_JAUBQU010000026.1, read as the reverse complement.
AAAAAAGCTCGTTAAGTTTGCGAACTTGCTCAGAATCAATAGATGAAAAAATCTCATCTGCAACCTCATCCCGCACTCGGTCTTGTACTTGAACCATGTTTGCTACCTAAAAAAGACTAATGAATTGAAAAAACCAGGGATTAACCACCAATACCGCAACCCTGAAACGGTATCTCGCAGCAGCATCAACTACTGAATCAATAAACTTTTTCATCAATCAATAAACCTCTTAGCTAACACAATAAACGCATGGGTAGAAGTAGCAGCTAAAGCAGCTTTCATTGCCCAGTCCATGGAAAACTCAATCACAGGCTTGATATCTTCTTTGACAAAATTCATCGCCTCAGCAGCACTGCCTGCAATGCTGGGAGCAGCCATCAAGTAAACGGAAAGAAAAGCAGCGCTCCACATAGTTAAGACCTCATTCTTATAGCTATGCCAAAAGCGCAGGCAATCGCCATACTGCCAAAGTGATCGGCGATAAAATCTTGAGTGCTCAATTTCATATTTTCGGCAAATTGTTCAGGGGAACCCAAAACAGTCGATATTCTCTCCACTGCCTGAGCTCCAGTAATCCGATCGCCTGCTACTGCAAAGCTGAAAGTATCGCCCAAAAACCAAAAACCACAACCGAGAACAATAGAAAGTGCGGCCAAACGGCGAGAATGACAACCATTAAATCGATAGGCATTCATTGGCACCTCAATCAATAAACAGCCGAACTATACGAAGAATCAGGGCAAGGCAAAAAAATTGAGTCAGTAAAATGAAAAGATTAGACCAAATGAACTGAACAATAAGTGATATCAAATCATCATTGCTGTACGTGGTCAGGAGTATCATCCAATTCCTCCTCCTCATCGCCGTCACGAGAAACTTTGATTTTCGACCACTGAGTTTTAGTGATGTTAAATAATGCGAAATAATCCTTGAAAACATCGCTGGGAGTAGCGCCTACTGCCTTAATCCACCCATCCCAGTAAGGAGTAGGATTATTCCCATTGCCAACCGCAGCAGGCTTAAGAGCCAAAACAAAACTGTAATATTCTCCCTCAATTAATTTACTAATATTGAGTGAAGGAGTAACACCAACTTTACAGTTGTAGGGGTTAGCAACCTCTGACATCACCATATCAAGGGGAGTCTCGACAGAAGTTGAACCGTTATATTTTGTCAGGGGCATCTGACCAGTCTGCAAATATGGCAAAAACAGAAAAGCTTTGTTATTGCCAGAAGAATTCAACTCCGAACCTCCCCAGCGGGCCCAACACAAAATCACGGGATAGCCCGGGACATTAGTTGTTTTCATTCCCTGACGAGCATTCGTTTCAGGGCCAGTGTCTCCAACCCTAAGAATGCTGGAAATTAACTCGCGACCTTCTTTAGTTACAGCCATTATCTAGAATTCTCCTTGTAGCGCCGCCACATTTTGTCACGCCAAGATTCTGAAGGAACAGGGGATGGGGTAACAGTGGGTTTGGGCGGGGGAGTATAAATAGGCTGTGGTTGAGGAGTCGCAACCGGTGGGGGTGGCGGCATTGTCGTAGTTGCGATCGAAACCGCTAAAATCAGTTCAATCATTTTGTTGCCCAATCAATAAATCCATCTTCGGAGGGATAGATGGTCAACACAACGGTAATCACACTTATCTTTTTGGAAACCCATTGCTTTAAATAAAAGTATTTACTAATATCTAAGTAATGAATTGAGAAAGCTTATGAGTAGAGTTGATGCATTTGTATTAGCAGTATTATCTCGAAAAAATAAACTATCTCTATCACAAATTGTGGAAGAGGTAAGAGAAATCAATTTAACTAAGCCGCCGTCACGAATTGGAATTTACAAAAGATTAAATAATGTATTAGGAAATCAAAATTTAGTGAAATTCGAGTGGAAGCAAGGAGAGAAAGTCTACATAATTTCTGAAGAAGGTCGCGAAGTAATTAGTGAATTTATCAATCAATTAATAGGAATTTCAGCATGAGTCAAAATCAAATCAAATGGTTAGCAACGTTATTAATGGTAATTGACCACGTAGGTTTTTTGCTAGAAATGGAGCCAATAAGAATTATTGGACGCTTAAGTTTTCCGCTGTTTGCTTGGATATTGGCTCAAAACTGGAAACGACGAGAACCAAATAGTAGCGCTAAACCTTTAATCACGAGATTGCTGTTGTTTGGAATAATCAGTCAAATTCCATACATAATACTATTCAATAAATTAGATTTTAATATATTGATTAGCTTCGCACTGGTTGTAATAACATTTACACAAATTCACAAAGCTCAAACAAATAGAAAACTCATAATAATGATACTGGGATTAACAGCAGCTCAGTTGTGGGGAGTAAATTATGGATGGTACGCAGTAGCTTGCCCGCTGCTAATGATTAACCTCAAAGGCAAAGGCGATCGAATGTGGTGGATTAGTTGGTGTCTAATAAACGGAGTGTACGCAATAACATCAGGTTACTTACTTCAGATATTTGCAATCTTAACGCCACTGATATTGGCTTACCACGACCCAAATAAAGAACGAAAACCAAGTGCGATCGAGAAAAGATTTTTTTACTACTTCTACCCAATCCACCTAGCAGGGCTAGCAGCGCTAAGAACTATTCTATAAATATAAAGGAAGGCTCAAGAATCGAACTTGAGAGGAGCTTAAGCTGCTGGACTTCATGGGTTCGCATGACAGAGCCTAACCTGGGCTATCGCCAAATCCTTCCATCAACATTATACCGCTGGGGATTCTTCATAGCATAAACTTTTCCCTGCCACTCAGCATTGAAGGAAAAGTTACGCCTAAATCCGGTTCTGCCCAATTGAGCCGGAAAAGTTGTGCCACTTTCTACAGTAGCAATTAATTCGGCCTCAGTTGCACCTCGCTCAATCAATCGTGCTTGAGCATGGGAGGTAATCTAACGCTCACGTTGCGATTACCTCCTTTTTGCCTCTTTATTTTTAAACTAACTTAATTCACCACACCCGCACATAAGCATCAAAATAAAGGCATGAGTGTCCAACAACAACCTCATGACCTGTACTCCTTAAACTCTTCTAGAGGTTCGTCAAAATCATCGGATATCCCAACCATTCCTTTAGAACTTCCTGTTTTCCGATTTGGTTTAGCTTGTTTGGGAATTACTACCAATTTTACAACAGGCTGGTTATCTTGAGTAATCGCCACTTCTTCGCCTCTCATAGCCGCTGGGATTAATTCCAGAAGCTGTTCTTTGGTCTCAACAATGTCTACTTGATCATAATTCGTGCCTCCTTACTATCAATTTATAACATCACCATTCTCACTCAATTAAACAAATCCTCTTCCTCCAAATCAACAGACTGTAACTGAGCGGGAGTAGCGGGAATCGCTGCAATAATTGCATCGATTACCTTAGCCACCGGAATAATCTCCATTCCTAACTCTGGCACCGGTTGATTCTTAGGAATAATCGCCCTTTTGAAACCCAATTTCGCCGCTTCCCTCAGCCGCAATTCTAATTGGGAAACCGGCCGCACCTGTCCTCCCAAACCAACTTCCCCAAGCAAAACAGTGCGCGCATCAACCACCCGATCGCGAAAACTGGCCACAACGGCGATCGCAACTGCCAAATCCGCCGCCGGTTCATCCACCTTCAACCCGCCCACCGTCGCCAAAATCACATCTAACTTAGATAAAGGAATCCCCACCCTTTTCTCCAAAACAGCTAAAATTTGCTGCAATCTAGCATTGTCCACACCAGTAGTAGTGCGGCGCGGCGAACCGAAACTTGCAGGGCTGACTAACGCCTGAATCTCCACTAAAATCGGTCGAGTTCCTTCGCAAGTAACCGTCGTCGAAGTACCTGGAGAAAATTCATCTCTATTCCCTAAAAATAACTCCGACGGATTATCTACTTCTCGCAAACCGTTGGCTACCATTTCAAAAACACCGATTTCGTGAGTCGCGCCAAAACGGTTTTTCATCGATCGCAAAAGTCGATGAGAAGCAAAGCGATCGCCCTCAAAATACAGTACAGTATCTACCAAGTGTTCCAAAACCCTCGGCCCCGCCAAAGCTCCATCTTTCGTAACGTGACCGACAATAAATAAAGTAATATTTTCCCTTTTCGCAACCTGCATCAAAGCAGACGTACATTCCCGCACCTGAGCCACCGAACCCGGAGCCGATGTTAAACTAGCAAAATAAATAGTTTGGATGCTGTCAATCACCGCCACATTCGGTTTCAACGCTTCCAACTCCCGCAAAACAACCTCTAAATCCGTCTCTGGAAGCAAATAGAAATTCTCCGCTGAATGATCCTCCGAATCCTTTTTAGCTTCCCCGTTACTGCCAGATTTATGCCCGCCGTTGCTTGACAATTCAACCGGATTAGCCACGCCCAAACGCTGCGATCGCAACTTCACCTGCTGGCCGGACTCCTCCGCACTGACATACAGTATCCGATCCTTGCGGGCCAACATATTCGCCACCTGCAACAGCAGCGTCGATTTCCCGATTCCCGGTTCCCCCCCAATCAACACCAGCGAGCCCGGAACAATCCCGCCTCCCAAAACTCGATCGAGCTCCCCGTAACCAGAAGGCCAGCGAGACTGAGTTTGGTCGGAAATCTGCGATAATCTGAAAGATACCCTGGGTTGACCCTTCGACTTATCACGGGGCGAACCGCCCACTGTCTTAGTTGTCACCCCTGTTAAACCAGCCCGCGACACACCAACAGTAGGTTGTTCTAACTGCTCGTCAAAAGAATCCCACTTCTGACAGCTAGGACACCTGCCAAAATATTGTGGTGAATCATACCCGCATTCCCGACAAATATATTGTATTCGAGGCTTAGGCATTGTTTACTATGATAAATAGTCACCCTAACATTTAGAAAAGTCTGAGTTAAAGCAATTATCAAGCTTTCAGACCGATCGCCACACATGATTCAATTTGTGTCTTCTATGATAGGGTACAAAAAAATAACATTATCTGAAATGTAACTTAAGGAGTGCTCGGTAACTTGGAAAACCATAAAGAAAAAATTCTGGTAGTCGATGACGAAGCCAGTATCCGCCGCATTCTGGAGACTCGCCTTTCCATGATTGGCTACGATGTCGTCACCGCTGCTGACGGCGAAGAAGCTCTCGAAACATTTCGCAACACCGAACCCGATTTAGTGGTTTTGGACGTGATGATGCCGAAGCTAGACGGTTACGGCGTCTGTCAGGAGTTGCGTAAAGAGTCCGACGTACCCATCATCATGCTAACTGCTTTGGGAGACGTAGCCGATCGCATCACCGGTTTAGAATTGGGCGCCGACGATTACGTCGTCAAACCTTTCTCTCCCAAAGAACTCGAAGCCCGCATCCGTTCGGTACTGCGGAGGGTTGACAAAAACGGAGCATCGGGAATTCCCAGTTCCGGAGTCATCCACGTCACCAATATTAGGATTGACACCAACAAGCGCCAAGTTTACAAAGGCGACGAACGAATTCGGCTTACGGGCATGGAATTCAGCCTGTTAGAACTGCTTGTCAGCCGTTCTGGAGAGCCTTTTTCGCGATCGGAAATTTTGCAGGAGGTGTGGGGATACACGCCAGAACGCCACGTAGACACCCGCGTAGTGGATGTTCACATCTCGCGACTTAGGGCAAAGTTGGAAGACGACCCCAGCAATCCCGAATTAATTCTCACCGCCCGCGGCACCGGCTATCTCTTCCAGCGAATTGTCGAAATTGGAGAAGTAGGATAAAGTCAGTTGGCAGTTGGCAGTTGGCATTAGTTAAATTACCAACTACCAATTACCAATGACTAATGACTAATGATTGCTGAGTAATGACTAAATCTGATCCCAATAGAGTTTTGCGACAATTGCCCTTAGTTGCAGGAGGATTAGCAGGTACGCTGCTAATGGTCAACCGCTTGCTGACAGAGCAAATCACAGATTCTCAAGCTCGATCGGACGCTTTGGGAGTAATTGTCAGCGCTTTGCTGATTTTAACAGGTTTGCTGTGGCAGCAGGTGCAAGCGCGATCGCCCGATTCCGTAAAACTTATCGGCGAAGAAGGTTTTGAATTTGCGCCGGATTTGCCGGAGGCTGTGAAAATAGAATTAGCCTGGTCGTCGCGTTTGCTGTTGACAAATACCGCCACAAGGTCGATCGTAATTGTCTATCAGGGAAAAGTCCTATTGCGGCGCGGTATTTTAGGCATCAATCCTGAAGTCAAACCGGGGCCGATATTGCAGCGAGTGCTCGACAAAAATAAACCAGTTTATTTAGTAAATCTCAATATTTATCCTGGTAGAATAGAATTTGACTATTTGCCAGAAAATACTCAAGGAGTTATCTGTCAGCCGATCGGCACCCAAGGCGTTTTAATTGTAGGTGCTAACGCACCCCGCAGCTATACAAAACAAGATGAAAACTGGGTTGAAGGCATTGCCGACAAACTAGAAAATACCATCAATCGATTTTAGATTGTAGATGTTAGATTGTGGATTCTAGGTCTGAGATTCTAGATTGTGGGTTTTAAATTGTGGATTTGAGATTGTGGATTGCACAAGGCCAGCCCTCTCAAGGTGCGATCTTCTTAGTTGGTGTAGCCCCCGTAGATACTGTCTAGACAAGTCAAGGGGTAGCAGTCAAATAATTGGGGTCGAAAGGCTTTTGGGACTTTAAAATACCAAAAGCCAAATGCACCAACTTCCGCATCAAAGCACCAATCACCTGCATTTTGACCTTGCCGCGACCCAATAATCGGTCACTCATCGTCTTGAGTAACGGATTGTGACGCATCGCCACTACCGCAGGCAGATACAAAGCCTTCCGTAGTCGGACGTTTCCAGTACAAGACAAACGAGTCTTGCCTTTAACCGAAGTGCCAGAACTGCGTTCACAGGGTGTTAAACCCGCATAAGTCGCTAATTGACGGGCATTGTTGTAATCTGAAACATCACGAATTTCAGCTAACAATACGGAGGCTGTCTGTTGACCAATTCCGGGAATTGAGGTCAAGAGATCGCGCTGTTGCTTTAAATGTGGATGTTGGTCAAAATGGTCGCTAATCAGTTTTTTGATCGGTGGTTGTTGCTGTTTGAGATACTCCCAATGTTCCTGGGTAAGGACAGCAACTGTGGGCGTAGCTGTTTCTAAACGGTTTTGTTCGCTCGTCATCATTTCTGTGACTGATTCGAACCGCCGCAGCAAAGCTTGTAATTCCTTAACTTCAGGTGCGGTTGGTGTCTACTGAGACGGCTTCATAGCTGCACAAAAACGAGCAATTAATGCGGAATCTACGGAGTCTGTTTTAGTTCTCAGAAGTTCGCTTTTGGCAAACCCTTTAATTCGGACCCGATTGACTATGCTCACCTGAAATTCTTCTCCATACAAGAATTCAGCTAAGGCTTCTCCATAAATGCTAGTAGCTTCCATGCCAACATGGAGTTCGACTACATTTTGTTGTTTCAGCCAGTTATGTAAACTTTCAAACCCTTGAATGTTGTTGGTAAACTTTTTTGGTTTAGTCGCACGACCTTCTCTCAGTAATCAGACATGAAAGTCTCTTTTACTGATGTCTATGCCTAAGACTGTTGATGTCATTGTTTGCTCCCGAGTACTCCGATTTATAAAAGAACCGACAGGCAATAGAAGACTAACCTTGTCAATGCAGGCTTTCCCGATAATACCGAGAGCCTAAGATACCGCCTGTGCTTTTTATATGCGCCTGTCATCAGTCATGGGAGCTTATCTACGCAACAGACTTGTGAGTGTCTAAGGGGCGGGCCAACTTCACCAATTTCTGATGTCCGATCACAACACTTTTTACTGTCATGTGTACCTTAAGGAAGAAACTTTAATGGTTTCTTTATCTTTACTCGTGTTACGATTCAATTACAACCGTGTCTGCGATTCGATTACAACCGTGTCTGCGGTTCTATAGCCTGCGATCTACGGTTTGAGCGCCTGACTCTTTTAAGATACAAGGGGCGGGCTGCGCTAACGAGGCAGTTGCGTCATCCCAGGGGTAGGGGATCGGCAATAAACCTAGTTTATTGATAATCTGTTGTTCAAAGAATGGGGAGTTTTCATTTTTAACTCCGTAATTGAATTTAGCCAACTGTGGCATCCTCATTTTTTGCAATGGATTAGGGCTACATTATTCGGGCATTTATTTATCGGTAGCGGCTTTGCTTGCGAGGATTTATCGCCTATATTTTGGGAGGTATTCTGGACTGGGTTTTGGTGGTTTGCCTGAAGCATAAAATCCTGAAAATACACCAAAAATCATAACAGCTTCGCAGTAAGGACTTTAGTCTTTTCTTTTGATAACAGGTTTGTAGTAAGGACTTTAGTCCTTTCTTTTGATAACCTCACATATCATCTTTCTCTAGGATCTATCGGCCTAGCGACTACTATCCCGATCGCACTTTCGACTCTCCTAATATATCTCTGCAAGTCGTAAGCAACTGTCACCTCCCCAGCAGGCGAAGCGTGAATTAGACCGAGGTTCCCGTCAGCATTTCGATAAACTAAACCTGTGTGCGTGACATCCAATCCTTTAACATCCGTGGCTACTGCTACAATATCCCCTGGTTTTAACTGAGAATAAACACTTTTTATCCGATTTGTCGGGATGTAATTAACAGTAGTTTTGGCTAATTCTGCTTCTTGGCTGACTATGCACTGATAAGTTGCTTCATCTTTGACCATTTGCGCGTAACTGCTGCGGTGCTGGCTCATGAAATTTAGTGTTTTATTCATGGGTACTCCACCTAATTCAGCGGTGATATTTTCCACAGTTTGCCGTTTTTGATTGTCGTTAATCCAGTCGGAAAAATAGTGCAGTCTGCTGCAATAACCGTTCATTTTACCGTTTAAATACCGCTGTTCTTCTATGCGATTGACCAAATTTTGATAGTCGTAATCTTGTACTGCTATGCCCCTGGCGATCGCCAAAACGGTTTCTACAAACAAAACGCAATCAAATTTATTCAAAGTTACGATCAACTTTTCTTCGCCGGATTCGTCCAGCAAACCAGCGGCGTAGGGTTTTCCTAGGAAATTATCGGCGATCGCCTGGACGATTTCTCCGATCGAGCGATCGTGCAAATTTTGTTGTTTTGCATACTGTACCACCTTTTCAAAAGGTGCTATGTCTTCAGGCTGTGCAACGGTTTCTCTCTCCGTATTATTTGATTCAGGTCGTCTCGCCAGCACCTTCAGCAATTCGGAATAGGAAATTTCCGCTAAATTGTTGAAGTCCCACAACATACTCGGAAAACTGGAAACAGTTTGCTTGTTTGTTATTTCCAGATTTTTGCTTTTTCCCGTCAAGGAAAACGCTAAATCCGCGCCCTGTCTTGCTGTTTGTCGCTCGACAACATATCCCGTAGCAGATTGAGACTGAAATGCCCAAACATCAGGTATCAAAGAATTATTCACGCCGACGATCGCAAATCCCAAAACAGCCAGACTCAAAAAAATTCTCATGTTTTTCAAAGGATTTTGCTTCAACTCAGTGCTATCCTGAAAATTTTACAATTACTAGAAGTCTCAATCAGCCTAGTAGACCGATAAAATTGGCAACAGCGGACTAGATCGATACACTTGTCATTTAGATGCCGCCCTATTATAAACTGATCGTGCGAGTTTGATAGCACAAAACTGTAATGCAAGTAGAACGCCGACGCCGCCCCATCGGGCCCCAACGCCCAATCGAGTCCCGACGCCAAAGCAGCGAGCGTCCAGTCCAGTCCCGACGCCAAAGCACCGAGCGCCCAGTCCCATCTCGTCGCCCAATCCAGACCCGACGCCCCATAGACCTCTTGCAAAAGTCGCTCTCAATTCTTGAAATTATCTGGGTTCATCTGCGTTCATCTCCCTTGTATCTGCGGTTGACCGATCGAGCTCAGATTCATGCAACAGGTCTAATCCAATCCCGACGCCAAAGCAGCCAGCGCCCAGTCGGACGCCGACGCCAAAGCAGCGAAGGTCCAGTCCAATCCCGTCGCCGAGTGAGGACGAAATTTTCTCGGTTAAAATACCGTAACATCCTGTGCTTAATTGCCGGGGCGATCGTGATCGGTTGGATTGTCACAATACCGTTCAGAATTCGCCGTCCCCCAGAACCGCCAGTCATCTTAGCTCAACAGCCCATCTCGCCTCAAGAAACACTCTCGCCTCCGACAATTGAACCATCGGAAAATTTAGCCGATCGTCAAAGCGAGCCTACCTTTAGCTACAACATCAAAACGCCTCCCAATCCCGTTTACTCTCAAGAATTGCAAGGGATTGTTGATGAATCTGTGAAGATTGCAACCAGTAAAGGACTGCCGGCAGAACGGCTATCAATTACCTTATTTGATGTCAGCAATCCTAAAACTCATACTTTCGCCGGATATCAAAATCAAACTCTCCGATTTCCCGCTAGCGTTGCCAAGTTATTTTGGATGGCAGCCTTTTACTCAGCCATAGAAAAAGGCATTATTAAGCAACGAGAATCTACCTTTAAAAACGACCTAGATCAAATGATTCGCGTCTCCAACAACGATGCTGCCAGCAGGATTTTAGACAAAATCACAGATACAAAATCCGGCGGACGGCTCGCAGGAGAAGAATTGCAAACCTGGCTGAAAAAGCGCACTCAAATTAACACATTTTTCCAGTCTGCAGGCTACAATGATATTCGTATAAGCACCAAAAATTATCCCATATACTATTTGAGGCAAGAAGGTCCTATCGGTCGCGACTTGCAATTGCGGGGCGATGCTTCCCAGCCGATTCGCAATCAAGTAACTACCGACCAAGCCGCCCGATTAATATATGAAATCTATACTAGGCAAGCGGTTTCTAGCGTCGCGAGCCGCAAAATGGCTTACTTGCTAACGAGAGACTTAGACCCCAAGGCGTGGAAAAATGACCCTAGCAATTCGATACAAGGATTTCTCGGCGAATCTTTACCAACTAATATTTATTTTGGTTCCAAGGTAGGCTATACTTCCAAATCCCGCAGCGAAGCGGCATTTGTTAGAACTTTAGACGATCGCGCGATTTATATCTTAGTTGTTTTTGCAGACGATCCGGCTTATGCCAAGGACGAAACAGCATTTCCGGCAATTTCCCGATACGTTTTCGATCGACTAAATGCTCGTGGCCCCAGCACTGTGCAGTGATATGGAGTAGGGCGGGTTGACTGTTGACTGTTGACTGTTAGTCGAAAAGTTGACTGTTGACCGTTAGTCGAAAAACTGAAGGATGGTTGATATCAAATCCGGTAGCATGGGAATTATTCATCTCTGTGTTCTCTTTCTCTGTTTTTTCGGCGTCAAGAGCGGTTTAATCATTCCAATGCAACCCGATTTGATATGAGTGTTGAATGTTGACTCGATTTTACAATTCCGGTGCACTCAGAAGCGATCTTACGCAAAAACAACGGTTTCTACCAAAAAAGGGTACTGACGACCAAAAAAACCAATTTCTTGACCACAAATCTAGGCTTTTAGGTAAAACCCGCCGCAAGAAAGCCGGTTTCTTATATCCTGTGAGCAACTCCTAATTACGTTTGTAGTTATGGAGTATTTTTTATATCGTCTGTCAAGAACTAACTCTAAACTATGAGTTAAATAATTGATTGACATCAAACAATTTAACTGGGGCGAAAGGATTCGAACCTCTGAATGGCGGGACCAAAACCCGCTGCCTTACCACTTGGCGACGCCCCAACGTCTTAACCTTCACTATCTTAACATTCAAACACAGCAATCTGTCAAGCATTTTGACAATAAAATTTAAAAAATCTTTTTGAAACCGATCGCCCGCAGGTTTATTCTTTGAGCGCACGCGGGCGAGCTACCGGGATTTCAATCCTGAAATCCGCTCCCTCTCCTGGTTTGGAGATACAGTTCAAGCTTCCTCCGTGTTTTTCCACCACAATCTGGTAGCTGATAGACAAGCCAAGTCCCGTACCCTTGCCCACAGGTTTAGTGGTAAAGAAAGGGTCAAACAAGTGGCATTTAGCTTTTTCGGCCAATCCGGGCCCGCTGTCTTGAATCCGAATCACCACAACTTGACCGCTTGACTTTCCTGAATCATCAGCCTCCGAGCCTGGGCCCACCACCGCCGTCGAGATTTTAATCGTCTTGGGTGGAGGCTGATTTTCCAAAGAGTCGATCGCATTCGCCAAAATATTCATAAATACTTGGTTTAGCTGCCCGGGATAGCACTCTACCTTCGGCAAGTTGCCGTAGTCTTTAATTACCTCAATTCCCGGTATGATCCCATTTGACTTCAAGCGGCTCTGCAAAATCAGCAGCGTGCTGTCAATCCCTTCGTGAATGTCCACCCGCTTCATCTCGGCTTCGTCGTGCCGTGCAAAGTTCCGCAGAGACAGGACAATTTGGCGGATGCGTTCAGTTCCCATCTCTATTGAAGACAGAATTTTCAGCAAATCCGGCGCTATGAAATCAACATCGATTTCTTCGTTTTTGTCGAGTATTTCGGGGCAAGGCTCGGGGTAGTGCTTTTGATACAAGTGCAGCAAATCCAGCAGATTTTTCATGTACTGCTTGCAATAAGTCAAGTTGCCGTAAATAAAATTAACCGGATTGTTAATTTCGTGGGCGACGCCGGCGACCATTTGACCAAGAGAGGACATTTTTTCGTTTTGGATGAGCTGAGCTTCTTTCTGCTGCAACTGCTGCAAAGTTTCCGTGAGTTGGCGGGCTTGAGTTTGGGCTGCTAAGGCTGCCGCGCGGGTTTGGGCGTAGAGTTCGGCTTGGTCGATCGCGATCGCCAGTTGATCCACCACCGCTTGCAGCAATTCCACTTCGCTCGTCGCCCAGGAACGGTGGCTGCTGTAATGGTTGCAAACTACAGCACCCATTTGACCGGAGCGAGTCTTGAGCGGCAGCAGCAGGTTAGAAACAATCCCCATACGGGTCAAAAAATCTCGCGTGGGCGGTTCTATGCACAGTGCTGTTGCCGCGTCCCCGATCCGGAGGGTTTGGCGGTGGCAAATTTTCTCGGCCAGCAGGGTTACTTGTTCGATCGGGTATTCTGTGAGCCGCTCCTTCAGTTCGGGATTTGCCGCCTCGTGGGTGATTGCAAAGCTTGGCTGCCCGTCTCGCGAGATGGAGTACCACAAAAAGTAGCACTGGTCAACCTGCAACAAGCTGCGAATTTCGTTGACAGCCGTATCTAAAATTTTGTCGAGGTCGAGGGAATTTCGCATCTGGCTGGCGAGGCCGAACAGCAAGCCTTCCCGGCGGCTCAACAATTCTTCTCGGGCCGTGATGCGATCGATCGCCACGGCGATGGCGTTAGCCATGCAGCTCAGAACTTCTAGCGCTCCCTCACTTACCAAAGCGCTACTGCACAGAGCCATCACTCCCACCAGTCGCTCCTCCACTATCAGCGGATAGGCAATGGCGCAGAGAGACGGGTTCGACATTAGGCATACAGGAGCCGTTTGGAGTTTTCCCGGTTCTGCTCGCACCCAATCTTCTATTTCCCGTTGCCACCCTTCGGTGCTGAGTCCTGAATCGGCCTGCAATTCTAACTGCTCTGTCTGCGGGTTGAACGTCCAGATACTCGCCTCTTTGGCGTCGAGGTAATCTACCATTGCCTCGGTGCAGCGGTTGAGGATGGGCGATATTTTCCCACCTTGTCCGAGGGCGGCACCGACTTTAGCTTGCAGAGCTCCCAAGCGCAATCGCTCTTCTAGCGACGCGGCCGTTAGTTGACCGGAGGTGTCCCGCGGGCCGGCATCAATTTCTCCGATTTGTTTGGTATCGTCTGCACGCCCGATGCTCGCTGAAGTTTCCCACAAATATTGAGATTTGCCTGTTTCATCGAGCGTCGGGAGCTTTTTTGTTGCGTATATTCTCATGCTGCTCTGTGGCGTATGTACCGCACACAAGCTGGAGGGGTTCGAGTCACGACGAACTAACTCCGAGACTTGCTGGCTGTCCGAGCTAATATCTTCTACCTCTGGCAACTGTTTTTGAGCTTTGACTAATTGCCAGCGCAACTCCACCAAACTCGCAACTTGCCGGCTCAAAGCTTGTAGAGATTCTATCGTTTCTTTTGTCAAGTCTCGCGGCACCGAGTCCATGACGGATAGCACTCCCAGCACCTGGCCATCAGAGCTGACAACTGGGATGCCGGCGTAAAATTTCACGAAGGGGTAGAAAACGATCAGCGGGTGTTCGCCAAATCTCACATCTGTGGAAGCGTCTCGGACAATGGCGGCGGGCAGTTCTTTAAAGGAATTTATAGGGAGTTCAACCGCCAATTCGGGAGCAACTGGCGGTTGTTGCAGGGAAATTGCCCGGTCAAATTCCGAGTTTGAGTTTGATCTCTGGGCGAACTCTTCGGGAGTTTGGTTCAGGGCGCGATCGCAAAAATTCAGGTAACGGTGGGCCAAAGTTCGATCGATACCTAACTGCGACTTCAACCAGTGGCGATTACCGTCAATCAAGCTCAAGAAAGCAATAGGAGTTCGGCTGATTTGAGCTGCCAAACCTACCAAATTGTCTAAGCAAGCGTCTGGAGCAGAGCCTAGAAGTTGATACAAGTCAATGTTATGGAGCTTGAACACTTTTTTACCAAGAGGCAAGGGTGCTTTCATCATATGTAACTGCCCGTCTAGTTGCTGGCAACCGCCCTTCTCAATACTTCCCTTGAAAAACAAGCTATGAATTCTGTGCTGGGAGACTCTGGGCGCAAATTCGGCGCAGGTTGCTTGCGCCGAATTCAGACTAACCTCTTGACTGATCGGGAAACTTTTGAGTTATCGGAGTTAGAGCACCCCAAATCTTAGACTATATAAATTATACTTCCAGTTGACTATGCTTTTGAATACCTCCGGCTCTCTAAATTTAAGAGCCTCTGTTGGGAGGAAGCCGCTTTCCAAAATATATGACTATTGCTTACCTATAATTTTTTTATCAGTTTAATTGTATTTTAACAGACTTGTCTAATCGTGGGTAGCTGGCTTGCTGGTAGATTTAAATCAGGGGTTTGTGCAACAATACCAGTGTCCTTTACCGAGCTGTGCCTTAGCCGGGAGTTCAACTACTGTTAGGAGATGAATTACAAAAGATTGGTAAGATGTTAAACTTTGTAACAATAGTTGTTCAAACTCGACCTTTAGGGTTTCTGGGCCCGGATGCACATTTGGCAACTGTTGTAATTGCCGATCGACCACTCTCCCAATTCCTTTTTTCGAGTTTGAGGTAAAAAAACAGGGGTAATGTTTCAACTAACGCTCCAACGGGGTTGACAATTATTGTATAGAGGCAACCCTCAAAAAATAAATGCAGGAAGTATGTTTTGTATTTTCAAGAACTATAAATAAACAGGGAGAAGAATATGTCTGCAAGTAGCAGTCAAGTACCAACTATTTTGGCAGTTGATGATAGTGTCGTGATGCAAGGACTTGTTAAACAGGCCTTAAGCAAAGAGTTTCGAGTTCTCGTAACCGACAATGCAGTGGATGCTTTGTCAACTATTTATCACGAACAAATTTCTGTTTTGTTGCTGGATGTTTCGATGCCGGGTATTGACGGATTGGAACTCTGCCGCACGGTGCGGAGCTTGCCTCAGTTTCAGAATTTGCCGATCGTAATGCTGACAGCGCGAGATGGAGCTTTTGATAAGGTACAGGGGCGTTTGGCGGGAGCAACAGAGTATTTAACTAAGCCGTTTGATGCTGATAAGTTGCGCGAGGTAATTGGTAAGTTTATCAAAATCAAATAAGCGGACTTAGAAAAAAATTAGTTTTGAGTAATTAATGAAGTAATTTGAGTAATTAATGAACTAAAAAGTTGCCAGGGTACTCTCTGAACCTCGACTTCTTTAACAAGTCTGGCGGCGGGGTATTCTGCACAATTTGCGAGGTAAGTCCTAAATTTTTAATTTAGCCAGGAGTAGGGGGGCGATCGCACTGACAGGTAGAATATATTGGGCGGCACCGAGGGCGATCGCCTCCTTGGGCATTCCGAAGACAATGCAGGTAGCTTCGTCTTGGGCGATTGTCAACCCCCCTTGTCTGGCAATCGCCAACATTCCGTCAGCACCATCTCTACCCATTCCTGTCAGCAAAACCCCCGCTGCTCCCCGACTATAAAAATTAGCTACTGACTTAAATGTCACGGTTACAGAAGGGCAGTGTCCCGCGACATGACCAGCTTCTGAATAAACAAATCGCCCTTGAGAGTCCAATTCTAAATGACGTTTTTCTGGCGGGAAATAAACAGTTCCTGCTTGTGGTAATTCCCCAAAAGTAGCTATCTTAACAGGCAGTTTCGATTCACAACCCAGCCAATCAACTAATCCTTGCAAAAAACCTTCACTGATGTGCTGGACACAAATTATAGGCACTGGAAAACTAGCTGGAAGTTTAGAAATAATTGTATATAGTGCTTGCGGTCCCCCTGTAGAAGCCCCTATAGCCAATACTTTAATAGTGGAAGATTTAACATTTTCATTGGAAAACTTGTAACTAGAAACTGGTGCTTCATTGATTTTTACAATTGGATTGTTATCTGGTGTTAGCATCTTTTTTTGATGCCGTGTAAATACCTTAACTCCTGAGAGTATTTTAACCTTAGCTATTAATTGATTGGCTAGAATAGCGTAATCTGATACCAGCCCGCCCATCGGTTTAGGAAAAACATCCAATGCACCAGCTTTTAACACTTGAAATACATTCTGAGTATCATTCGCTTGCACTGAAGCACTAATTACTAAAATTGGTAGCGGATATTTCTTCATTACTTCTTCCGTAAATTCTAACCCGTTCATTGGTGCCATGTTCAAATCGGTACAGATTACTTGGGGCTGAAGTTTGGGGATTAATTCTAGTCCTTCTAGTCCGTTGCAAGCGGTTCCTACAACTTGGATGTCTGGCGAGGACTCAAAAATTCGTTTTAGGACGATCGTAACTACTGGAGAATCTTCAACTAACAATAGTTTAATGGGCGATAACATCTGTTTGCTGGAAAATGGGGTATGGGAAATGGGGAATGAGAAATTAGGCACTTGTAATGCCCTACGACTTACTTCCCCTGGGCTTAGTGAGCGGGCAAGCCGCGCAGAGCGAGTGGCTAAGCTCAGTACAACTACCTCAGTAACCGCGTAGTCAAAGTATTGGGTATTAAGTAAGCATCGATGCACTGGTAATTGTGCACTGGGTATTGGGCCTTGCTAATTGGTAGTAAATAACAAATGCCTAATAACCAAGGACTAATGACTCATGACTAAACTAACCTTTTTAGTGTATCTACCAACACATCTTGATTGAAAGTACCTTTAGGAATATAAGCATTTGCCCCCGCATCAGCTCCTCTTTTTCTATCTTCATCCGAGGCTAAAGATGTAACTAAAATTATCGGCAACTCACTGTATTCTTTTTGCTCCCTAATTTTTATAGTCAGAGCCAAACCGTCTAAATTTGGCATTTGTATGTCAGAAATCACAGCATCAAAGTTGCGAGTTTTTAATTTATGGAAAGCATCCAATCCGTCTACCGCAGTCACAACTTCGTAACCCGCACCTTCCAGGATGCGCTTTTCTTGAGTGCGCGTAGCGATCGAATCTTCTGCTAATAGTATAACTTGTTTTCTGCTGGCAGTCTCAAGTTGCGATCGCGCACCAGGAACCATACGGGAAGAAACTTGCTGGCGTACAGATTTTATCAAATCGTGGGGATTGAGTACCATACAAACTTCCCCAGTCCCCAGAATTGTAGCACCCGAAACATTTCGCACCCGTTTCAGCAATTGACTTTGAGGTTTCATCACCACATCTTGTTCGTCTATCAAAGCATCTACAAATAATCCCAATCTTTCCTCCCCAACTTTCAAAACAATACAAGGCATTTTTGAAGAAGTTGAATTTAGGAAGTAGTTTTGATTTTTTCTCAGATCTTCGCTCCCGCTTTCCTGCCTCAAATACCGATTTTTTTGCCATCCTTGTCTATTGTTTAATTCTAGTAAATCTGTTAGATGAGCAACTGAAAGAGGCTGACCGTTTGAAAGTATAGTTTCCTTACCTTCTATAGCAAATATCTCAGACTGAGACACCTGTTGAGCCGTGTCTACAAACTCGACTGGTAGAGCATAAGGAATGTCTTCAACTATGACAATTAATACATTTGCTGTAGCTAAAGACGTGCTGATTTGCAGTCTAAAAGTGCATCCTCCACCCGGTAAAGATTCTACTTGAATACTACCTTTTAGGGCTTCAACATTAGTGCGAACTACATCTAAACCTACCCCGCGCCCCGATACTTCTGTAACAAATTTCTTAGTCGAAAAACCCGGAGTAAAAATCAAAGACTGTATTTGATTTTCTGTCATTTCTGCCAGTTTTTCAACTGTACAAATATTACGTTTTACAGCCGTTTGTTGAATGCTCTCTAGATTTAGTCCCCGGCCATCATCAGCAACTTCAATAATAATATTGCTAGCAATATTATAGCCTTTAATTCGGAGAGTAGCCACGGGAGGTTTACCTAGTTTTTTCCGCTCCTCAACAGTCTCAATACCGTGGTCTATCGAATTTCTAATCATGTGCATTAAAGGATCTTTCATTTCCTCTAAAATGCGTTTATCGGCTGTAGTTTCGCCTCCTTCAATCACCAACGCAACTTCTTTACCTTCCCGTTTCGCTAAGTCTCGAACAGTTCGAGGAAATAAATTAAAAATAGTAGACAAAGGCAGCAATCTCAAAGTGCGAATTCCTGATTCTAATGCCTCAGCGATTAATTCTAGTCTGGCAGTATCTTCATAAACTCTATTTTTCAAGTGGTTAACTAAAGTTCCGAGACTTTCTAAACGTTCTTCTGTACGTTGATAGTAATCCTGCAATTGGCTAAATTTACCGTTGGCTTTAATACCGTTTTCATTTATTTGCATCCGATCGACAGTCAACCTCGTTACAAAATATTCTCGGCTCCACTCTTCCCACAAAGTTGTAATTTGTTCTATCTCTGCAACTCGGTGTCCTAGCCGAGTTTTTGTGACAGTAAGTTCCCCCGCTTGAGTCATTAAATCGTCTAAATTTTGAGTAGCAACGCGAATGGTTTCAATGCGGTAAGATGAGGTTGAGGAGGCAGTAACTGTCGACTGCGAAGCCGACGCAGTGGCTGGTTCAGAAGGTGCAGGCAGGTTTTGAGTTTCCACTAGAAATTCAGGCTTGGATTGTAATTGTAAAAAAGAGGAATTTTTCTCTAAGTTAAGAACTTGAGAAGTTTCAACATTTGTTTCTAGTTCTTGGGTAGCAGGCTCAGTAAATTGCGGTTTTACCAACGGTTCTTCTGGTACTTGTGAAGATGAGGCATCTACTATTGAGGCTGCTGGCTGTGGCTCAGTAGAAGCACCCATCATGCTAGCGAGGATGTAAAAAGTATTAACGCCGGAATCTTCCCCGGTAACGGCTTCGTTAACGAGTTTCCGCATGGCTTCTAAACCTTGCGAAAGTCGATCGCTAATATCCGAATTCAGTTGAGTTTCTCCCCGCTTGAGGTCTCCCAAAATATGCTCCATTTGATGAGCTAAAGATGCTACATCTTTTACGCCTAGCATCCCAGCATCACCTTTAAGAGAATGGGTTTCTCGCAACAATTGTTCTAACTTACCTAAGTCGCTCGGATGTTGTTCTAAGTACAGCAATCCGTCGTCTAGTTTCTGTAAGTGTTCTTGACTCGCGACTTTAAATACATCTCGAAGTTCTTGATCTTCAATCATCATATATGTTTTTGAGTAATAGGTAATAGAACAAGGTTCATGGGTAATTCTTAATGATAATTATGTTGAATAATCAGTCAATTGCTAATGACTAATGACTAATTACTACACTACTTCTTTAAGATTAAATGCAGCTTCTGTGAGTTGTTGAGTACCGATTTTAACTTGAGTAATACCGCTGACTGTTTGAGACGCGGCTTCCTTCATAGAACTCATAGCCTCACCTACTTGCTGAATCGCGATCGCCTGCTGTTTAACGTTAAAGGAAATTTGCTGGTTGCTAGCAAACACCATATTGCAAGCTTCCCTCACACCCGTAAAAGCTTCTGCCGTATCTTGTGCTGTTTTCACCCCTTCTGCAACCGTTTTGCGACTATCTTCAGTTGCTTTTACCGTTGAGTCGATCGCACCCTTAATTTCTGGAATAATACCATTAATCTTTTGTGCTGCTTCTTGGCTTTCATCTGCTAACTTACGAATTTCGCTTGCTACCACCCCAAAACCTTTACCGTACTCGCCGGCTCTGACTGCTTCAACAGCGGCGTTGAGAGCCAGCATATTAGTTTGGCTGGCTAAATCGCTAACCAAACTTGCGAGAGTCGATATATTGCCAATCTGACTCGTGCTGTCGTCGAGTCGATGATTTTGCTTAGAAATTGCCACCACAGCTTCTCTAAGATTCAGCATTTGATTGAGAGTTTGATCTACCTTTTTAGTACCTTCTTCTGCTAGATTTAAAGCTTGGCGAGCGGCAACGGCAACAGACTCAGCTTGCTCGGCTGTTTCCTGAGAATATCTGCCCAATTTTTCTAAAGTTATAGTTGTTTGATTAACCGAGAAAAATTGTCTATTTGCTATTTGCTCTTGCCCGTTCATATTAGATTCTATTTGCATTGAAAATGACGATATTTCGTAAATAAGACCCCGAATTAGAGCAACTATTTTTTGCAAAAAAAACCATCCAAAGCCCAGCACCATAGCCAGAGAAATAATAGCAATAATAGCTGCGATTTTTTGAAGATAATCAATAGAAGAAAATAGAATTTTTTTGGGTGAACTATCCACAATTACTAAAAATTTGTTTTTATTTTGTTTGCTGGGAAAAACTGTATTATAACTAATCACTAGATCCCTATTATCAATATTTCCCTCACCACCTGAGAGTATTTTAGCAACAATGCCTGCTGAATAATCGTTTTTAACATTTTCCTTGGTTTTAAGTTCTAATCCCCATGCTTTTTTAGGATTGGGATGAGCCAGATAATATCCATCTTGATTTAAGATAAAAGATTGATCTGAGAATTCATGATTAAAATTTTTAACCCTATCGATCAGAGTGCTACCCAGAGCATTGCTAATCAAAACACCTTGTCTTTCTCCTTTGGGATTAAAAATTGGAGTTGCGTAGCGAATTGTTGGCTTGTAAGGAATTTCTATTTTCCCCCTTTCCTGATTCAGCTCTAAAGAAGACACATAGACTTCTCCTGATTTTAGCTTCATAGTTGCCATAAAGTAATCTCTGTCTGCTTTATTTTGTAGTTGAGACTCTGGAATAACTTGGATATTTGTGCCGTCAGAATCTACGCGCACGATCTCCTTGCCACTGTTATCTATGTAACGCAATTGCATATAATATGGCTTGGCTTCCATCATAGCTAAAAAGGTGAGTTGCATTCGATAAAGCCAATCTTTATAAGTTGAATTAGTTTGTTTGTCTACTCCATTTCCTTCTTTAGCTCTAATCATTCCCTGAACAGGGGGAGTTTTGGGGAGAAACAAAATATCTGCTCTCATATTCTCAAATTTGTTAATCATTTGATTTGCGGTAGAATTAACACTGTCACTAAGGGTTATTAATGCTAAATTTTGCAGTGCTTCTGTTGAAGAATAAATTCCATACCAACCAACAATAGATACTGGAATTAAGGTACTTAAAATTAGGAGTAGCAACAGTCGGTGCTGCATTTTTTGGAAAAATTTGTTAATCATTGGTTACTATAAATTGGTTACTGGTAATTTGTATGCTCGCATAGTCTAAGTATAGGAAATTGGAAATTTGTACGATCGCGTAGCCGAAGTATTGGGAATTGGGAATGGGTAGTAAAGAAAAAATAACAACTCCCTAATAATAACTCACAACTCACAACTAACTACAATGCTGATTTAAGATCAAATTTTTATTTGACCAGGAACAAATTATTACTCCGTTAATGTCGCTGGAATTGTAGCGAGGTCGATCGCCAAAGCGATTGGTTTAATTCTTAAGGATATATTTGGCACTTTTTGGGAACTACTCATAATTCATCGATCTCCTACAAAACTGCCTTCAAATCTAAGGCTGCTTCATTCAATTTTTGAGTTCCGACTTTAGTTTGACTGATACCGCAAGCGGTTTGGGCTGCGGCTTGATTGAGAGAGTTCATAGCTTGCACTACCTGTTCGATCGCGATCGATTGCTGTTTGGCATTCAGCGAAATTTGCTGAGAGCTCAAAACCACATTGTTAATGGCATTGGCAACTCCTGCAAATGCCGCTGCGGTTTCTGAGGCAATGTTCACGCCAGATTCCACTGTTTTAGTTCCTTCGTCTGTCACCATTACCGTTGAGTTAATCGCCTTTTGAATATCAGCAACTAATAGATTAATTTGAGCTCCTGACTTTTTACTGCGATCGGCAAGTTTGCGAATTTCTGACGCCACCACGCCAAAACCCTTGCCGTTTTCTCCCGCCCGCACCGCTTCAACAGCAGCATTGAGGGCTAACATATTAGTTTGATTGGCCAAATCGCTAACTACAGTTGAGATATTACCAATGTGATCTGTTTGTTCGCTCAACTCTATAATTTGTCCTTGGATATCCTGAACTTTAGTTTTCAGAGTTGCCATTGCTTCTAAAGTTTGTTCTACAGCTTTTGTGCCACCTCCAGCTAAATTCAAAGCTTGCATTGCTTGAACCACGGCTGTTTCTATCTGCTGTGATGTCGCCCTGGAAGATGCTCCCAATTCGTCCATTGTAGTAGTAGTTTGATTTACGGAAGCTGCTTGCTGACTTGCCATGCGTTCTTGTTCTTCTACGGTGGCTGCAATTTCAGTGGAAGAAGAGGCGATCGAGCTAATTGCCCGATCGATAGTTTGGGCAATTCCTGACGAAATCAGCCAAGCTATAACCGCACCTAACACCAATAAAAATACAGAACCAAATACCAATGCCGAGATCAAGAAAACTAAAGATTGCTTCGTTTTTTCTGTAGCTTGCTTAATCGCATTTACTTCTATTTCGCGAAATTGCTTATTTATAGCCACAAATTCCTCCACAAATTTTGTCTGTTCTCCTGTATTAAATATAGCCAATGCTTCGGCTTTCTTATTTTGTTGTAATAAAACAACTATTTGGTTGGAACCATTATAATATTCGTTGCAAAGTTGTAGCATATTCTCTAAACGAACTCTCTGCTCAGGATTTTCGATCCTCAACTCCGCACTCTTGCCCGACTGGCGGGCTAATTCTGCACCTGTTTGAAAATCACTTAAAAACTGCGGATTTTTATTAATTAAATACCCACGCATCCCCCGTACCATTTGTTCAGCACCTGCGGACATATCATTTGTGTATCTGATCACATTTTCTATCCTTTCCACTTCTTTAAAATTATTCAATACCTGATTAGTAGTTGTATAAACTAGCAGAGGAAAACCCAAGTATATAGTTGCTGGTGCTACATAGGCGAGCAGCATTCTATTTCTAATATTTAATTTTATTAACTTAGAAAACATATTTTTCTCCTTAATTTAAGTACGTGAATACACCAATTAGATTGCTTAGTCAAATCTCGCTTTAAAAGCGGATTTGGTATAACTTAATACGCTTGGGTTAAAACTATTTCTTCCTCAGAGACCCCCCTCGCATACCACCCATCGTTGCGAGGACGTTGAGTAAGTTCTTGTCCCTCCCTTGAGAAGACAGGGCTGTTTCATTCTCAAGGAAATCATCGTTTTGTAGGGGTAGCGCCCCCGTGCCTACCTCCTCCACGGACCAGGGAATCGGTGTTTCAAATATCGGGGCAACCACGGGGGTGTGCCCGTAGGTCGAATGAAACCGCCCTGCTTTCTCAAGGGGGGATCGAGCTTAACTCAACCGTATTGTGGTATAACTAACTTCTTTAGTCCTGGACGCATTTCAACATAATTCTCTCATGCTAAGTCCTGCTGGTTACCAGCCTCGATCTCTGCGTTGAATCTGGATTGCGAAGAAAATGAACTATCAAGCCAGATGCTTCAGTTGACTCATAAGATATATGCTTTGCGTAAGCCCTGTTCTTGATTCAAACCTCTTCATCAACAACTACTCCTCCTTTTGTCAGCAGTTTTTGCAAATTTAGAATAGCCATCATTTTTTCCCCATAAATAGCTGTCCCCCGTAGATATTCGCGGTTAGCAGAATGCAGTGCTGCCGGAACAGCCGCAATTTCCGACACATTTAAGTATATAATATCTAATATTTCTTCAACAACTATACCAGCGACTAAATCCGCCACTTCAACAATGATCGCCTTAGAGAGATAATTTGCAGTATCCAACATATTTAAAGACATATTTAAAACACTGCGAATATCAATTAGCGTCACAATTTCTCCCCGTAAATTTATATTCCCCACTATGCGGTCGGGAGTGCAAGGAACCGGAGTTACTTGGCTAATATCCGTAAATTCGCGCACTAGCTCCAAAGGAATACCAAAGTATTCGCTCTTCAAAACAAACACCGCCAGGGACATATTAATGGCAGCATCATTTTCCCCCCCGCCTCGCCGTCTCAAATGATTAGCGCGCGATTGAAAAATTGCTTTTTCTTCCGGGGTAGCCTGCGGGCAAAAAACGTCACGAGTGCTCAAACTTTTAGGATTTTTGCCTAACAATTTTGCATTTATTTGCCAGTGTGAATTTTCCGTCTTTGCCTCACCTGCTGCTGACTCACTACCTGCATTGCTTGGAAAAACAGGCCAGATCTCCTGGGAATTTTTGGGAGAATATCGAATTAAGCGATCGAGATTCAGCAGCATGATAATATCGGCTTCCCAGCGGGCAAATCCAGATACAAAATGATGAGTAGCTTCTGAATTGTCTCGCCCGTAAGATAGCTGCGGAGTGATGGCATCTTCTGAGAGTTCCTTAACTTCGCGAACTTGATTGACAATTATACCGACTTTGGATTCTTGCCACTCGATGACGATCGTACTATCTGTCACAGCATAATCCTGCCAAGCGTATCCAAAACGGAGATTCAGATCCATCACGGGGAGAATTTCGCCCCGAAGGTCGATCGCCCCAACAATATCTTGAGGTGCTTCTGCAATTGCTGTCAACTCCGGCAGAAAGAAAATTTCCCGAACGTAGCAAGCTTCTATACCGCAGAGAAAACCGTTCTGTTCAAAGATAAGATACGGTTTAGTTTCCATATTTTAGTGTACAGCTTCTTTACTGTATAATTGTAACAATTTTTTTTTAACATTCATCAGCACTTGACTAGCTGTCATTTTACCCTGTGAATCTATGGGAGTGTTTGGCGGTAGTGCTTTCAGGATTTCACAAGATGAATTGTACATTTTCAGAGCTCTTTTTACTTGACCTTCTTTATTGTATATATTCCCTAGTTCTATATAAGCTGAAACAAAAGATGGGCACATATAAATAGTCCTCTTTAATAGTTTTTTTGCTATTTCCAATTGCCCCTGTTCTTCAGCTATTTGAGCTTGTAAATAATCAGTATATACTGATCCAGGCTCTACTTTTCTAGCTCGATTACAGTATTCTATTGCCTGAGAATAATTGCCTGCATTTGCCTGCACTTGAGCGATTAAAAAATAAGCATCAAAATTATGCCCTTGCAAGTCTATTGCCTCTTGTGCCTTGTTAATTGCCTCAGCATAATTTTTATTTTTAAAGGATTTTTTGGCCTCTAAAATTAGCATTTGAGGCGTTTTAGTTTGAGTATTTTCTGCTATTATTTTTTCTGTAACTGACACGGCAGTGTTCGGCAAACCTTGCTCCAGATAGGGAGAGGACAGCATCTTCCCCAGCGGATTACTTATTTTTAATACGGGCGGCATCTCTATCTCGGGAAAATTGCTGTTAGTAGTAAAACGAGGTGGCATAGTTTCCCCTGTTAGCAACTCACCACTATCATCGCCCATAGTATCTGCTTTCGGCAATTCCCGAAATGCCGAGTTGGCTTCCCCTACCGTCGCAACCCTAGACTCTATTTGAGAGCCTTCCTCCATTACTGCATCCCGACGCTGATAAACCACCGACTCCGGGAAAATCTTGGGTTCAAACTCGTTCATAATTTGACCGTAAACTTCAGCATGACCGGTCATTAAATATCCTCCAGGTCTCAGGGTATTGGCAAATTTTTTCAGTACCAGTGAAATATACTTATGTTCAAAATAAACAAAAACGTTTCTACACAAAATTAAGTCTATGTTATAAAGATTTTGGTAAATATTAGGAAACTCATCTGTGATTAAATTTACACAGCTAAAGGTTACACTTTCGCGCAATTCTTGATTGATTTGCCAATCATTTTGCCTCTGATGAAAATACTGCTTTTGTATCTGCGGTTCAACCAAGCGAAATGACCAATGACTGTAAACTCCCTGGGGCGCTTTTTTGATTACTTTTTCATTAATATCTGTACCTAAAATTAATATTTTCCATTGTTCCCAATCTGGAATCAATTCTTTTAAAACAATAGCTAAAGAATAAGGTTCTTCACCGGTAGAGCAGCCCGCACTCCAGATTCGCAGTGTCGGCTGCATTCCCAATGTCTTGTGCAAGTTTCTTTTCTGCTCTATCAATTCAGGGAAAATTATTTTTTTTAACAGAGAAAACTGTCCTTTATCTCGCATGAAATAACTTTCAATTGTTGTTAATAGCAATACTAATTCTGACCATTCATTTTTACTTTCCCAATTTTTGGCAGTTAAAAGCTTATAATATTTTTCGGGTTCGGCGATTTTTTTGGCTCTCATTCGAGTCATAATTTTATGAGACAGACCAGCTCGATCTTGGGACCTAATTCGCACACCAATCTCAGTAGTAATTAAGTTGATAAATAGCTGAACTATGGAATCATTCATGTCAACTTAGGGAGATTAATTTAATAATTTGGGAAGTGCAAATTTTACTGAGCTGGTGCTGAGTTTGTGCTGAGCATAGCTGCTAGCCTGCGGCTCATCCGTTCGCAAAGCCGAAGGGAGCTGAAGGGAAGTGCGTAGCTGAACTATTGAGAATTGGGGAACTTGTAAGAGCGTGTAGTCGAAGTATTGGTAATTGGAAATTGGAGAATTGGAAATTAGAAATTTAGCCGATCGCATTAACAAGAACAATGTCACAGAACATCATATCAGAAAGTGGCCAGCTACTTAAAGGAAAAAGGCAACAGGTAAAAGACAGAAGCCAGGAAAAAATTATCCCTTCTGCCTTCTACCTTCTGCTTTCAAAGGCACTACTCTCCAACTTTAAGCTGGATATATCCGCAAGCGGCGATTGGGTTCTTCCCCAAAACTGTGGGATTTCAGGTGATAGTGTTCCACAAGTTCGTGCTGCATTTTGCGGACGTTGGGAGAACGGGGCAGGAGTTCCACCGGCTGTCCCTTGGGAATGACAATTTGCTCGACTGCTAAGCGCGTTTCTTCGAGAGCTTCGAGCTCGTCAGAAGAACCGCTGCGGGCGAATAAGGCGAGGTCTGCCACTTCCGGGGTGCCCGGGTCATCCATGTCCAACAGGCGCCGCAAAGCTCTCGCTACGTGGGGAATAGTGCCGGCCTTAATTGTGTGCAGGGGAACTTGGCGAGTTTTGGCCAAGTGCCTCAATTTCGACTGGTTCCGAACGTTCGATCGCAAAGCCAAAACCACGTCAGCGCTCTCAATATCCTTCGTCAGCAGTACCGGCAGGTTCAGCGTCGAAATCACCTGTTCGAGCTGGTGGCGAGCTATGCCGTAAGGATAAACGTGGAGGGGCAAATCTTCGCCGTTAGGGCCGACATTCTGGGAAAAACGTCCGGGCTTAGGTACCGGCTCGACGGACAGGGATTCTTCGAGCAGTTGCTCGAAATACCGAGTCTCAGCAACCGGCGCGCTTTTAGCAGCGAAGTTCTCGCTGGGAGCGGGCATCGGCACCATTTTGCCAGCACTCCGCCACCCAGAGAGCGGTGTGACGGGTCGGATTGCCGATACCGCAGCCGGGCCGCTGGAAGCTGCCATCCCCGGAAACCGGGCGGGGGGAGTGGCCGACTCCTGCTCGATAATTACTTCTCCAGTCTCGCTGACGCTTCTGATTTGCTGGCTCGGTTCGCGTCCCCGCAGCAGAGTGTCGATCGAATCTGTAACTCGCTCGTGTATTACCCAGCGCTGGCGTTCCAGCATTTCGATGGCAATTTCAAAAGTTGGCGGTGCTTTGCGCTCCAAAACCGTCTTTTGAGAACCGCGCCGTCTTGCTTCGTCATCTCCCAGCGTCACCGCTTGGATGCCCCCAATTAAATCTGCCAGAGTCGGGTTTTTCATCAAGTTTTCGATCCGGTTCCCGTGGGCGGTACCGACCAACTGCACGCCCCTTTCGGCGATCGTCCGAGCCGCCAAAGCTTCGAGTTCCGTGCCGATTTCGTCAATCACGATCACTTGCGGCATATGGTTTTCCACTGCTTCGATCATGACTTGGTGCTGGAGTTCGGGACGGGAAACTTGCATTCTGCGAGCTCTGCCGATCGCTGGGTGGGGAATATCTCCATCTCCGGCAATTTCGTTGGAGGTGTCGATGATTACCACCCGTTTTTCCAAGTCATCGGCGAGCACGCGGGCAATTTCTCGCAGGGCCGTGGTTTTGCCGACTCCGGGGCGGCCGAGCATCAAAATTGACTGACCGGTTTCCACCAAATCGCGGATAATACCGATCGTCCCGAACACAGCGCGGCCCACCCTCAAAGTCAAGCCGATAATCTCGCCGCTGCGGTTGCGTATGGCGCTAATTCGGTGCAGGGTTTGCTCGATACCGGCTCGATTGTCGCCGCCGAAGTGGCCGACTCGCTCGATGCAATAGTTGAGGTCTGCCTTGGAAACTGGCGTTTGGGAAAGAGGTTCGGCCAAGGATGGAAAACGAGCTTCAGGTCGGCGGCCCAAATCCATGACAATCTCAATGAGATTGTTGCGCTGCGGGTGCTGCTCTAAGGGCTGCCGGATCTCATCTGGCACGATGTCTAATAATCTGTTGAGGTCGTCTGTAATCTGCATTCGCCTCGATGTGTTCGGTGACGTTTTCAACTTTTTAGTCAGTTGTCAGTTAACAGTTATCAATTGCCAGTTGCCAGTTGTTTTTTACTTGTAACTAATGACTTCTGACTAATAACTAATAACTAATGACTTCTGACTAAAATTCTTTGAGCTGGGAAACTAGAGAACAAGCTAAACTCACGGCCTCCGAGAGAAGTTCTGGGACGGCTTCGAGCTGAGGTAGCCGAGATGTTTGAACTTCGGCTGCTGGCCGCGCCACTGCCACCGGAACGGCATAGGCTCGATCGATCTGCATTGTTTCTAATTGTTCTAAAATTGGCGATAGCAAAACCCTGGCATAGCTGCCGTAAGCTACACCTGCAATGTATGGGACAGGGGGAACTGACAAATTTTTCCCGCCATCCTTCATCAGTCCCTCGGCTCTCAGCTTGCTGACAGTGTGAGCATTAGTGCCGCCTGCAAGTTGCACGTATCCCGGCAACTGGGCAGCCAAAACTTTTTGACCGAGTTTGACCGCGGCTCTAGTAGTTCCTGTTCCGATATCTCCGCTCATTGGCCTACCGTCAGTTTGCCAAATTAGGGGACAAGGAAGGGGGGAAATTATTTGATACAGTGTCCGCAAATAATCAATCAAACCGTCTCCATCGGGGCAACTAATTGCTATTACCTTGAGTTGAGCGACCCAGGGAGCTATACTCGACCAAAGTCGCGCAAAATCTGCCTCTCTGCCTACTTGCGTGTGGATTTCTAGGGCGTCCGCACCGGATTGCAAGATTAAAGGTGCGATCGCGGCTGGAGCAGACACGTAAGAACGAGTATAAATTAGTTGGCTCGGACAAATCGGCAGACAGCGACCGCAGCCATAGCATTGCTGGTCTATCACCCCGGAAAAACCACTGCCAGCACTCTGAAAAACTATTGCTTCGGCTGGACATATTTTTTCGCACGGCCGCCAGCAGTCCGCCGGACAATCGGCTGGGTTGAATTCGGCTTTGCGAAAATGCGGGTCTTCCCCATCGTTTAAACTCACCATCAGCAACGGCAACCCTTTGCCGCCAAACCTGCGGTTTTGAGTTCTTGCCTGTAATTCGCTGGCCACTTGTAGGGCTTCTTTCGCTGCGGCGACGGCGGCGGGATCTGCCGCGACATCGATACAGTCAGCGCCTGCTAAGGTGTAAGCCAAGGTGAGATTCCGTACAGCAGGCAGGTGTTGAAAGCTCGCCCCACAGATCAGCTTGAACCAATGGCCATTTTTTAATGAGTTTAGGGGATGATAATGTTCTGTCACCCTTATATGCTAATCCTTTCAGCTAAAAATTACTATGTGGAAATTTCTACTTAATTTTAAAATTTACGCTGATACAAGCTGGAAACGCTACTGATAGCAGTAGCTCTAGTGCTGTTTGCCCTATATGTAGAGTTCTGAGGTAAGTATTTTTGAGAAATCTAATTTTTTTGATAGTGCCTAACGATGAGGCGATTTTCAACTTTGGCGATCGGTTTGGCTTACAGACAGACCCTCTATTGTATCATATTTGGATAGATTTGGCAAGAAAGAAGTAGGCTAGAAATTTTTTTTGCAGTGGTCGCGCAGTGGCAATTGCCATAAAGTTCGATCGAGCATTGAAACCCATCGACCAACCGCAGATGAACATTCTCCTCCCTGACTCGAAGCTAAATTCATCTGGGTTAATCTGCGATTGGTCGAGCTATACTACTTGCTCAGCCGCTTGTAAACCGTAGCCAAAGCATGGCTATCCCCCACATTTCCCGGAAACAAAACAACTGGCAAATTGGGAAACAGAGGATGATTAGCCTCGGTTTTCACCACCGAACAACCTGCGATAATTTGACCGATTTGCCTGACACTTTTGAGCGACAAACCTGTACTCAAAACATCATTAGAAGTAATGCCACCCTTGCTAATCAAAAACCCGATATCTGCGGGCAGTCCCCGCACGATATCCATCAACAAAGCAGAAACCGCCTCTCCAAATTTTAACCTGGTTTCTGCATTGTCAAATTCGAGTTCCTTACGGCTGGTATAAATTACAGGCGTTTTGCCATCGGCATGAGCAGTGCGGACTTTTTCGAGAATTTCATCCAGCATTTGAGCGCGAGACTCTAGTGAATCTTCTACCAAGTGAGATACATCTATTTCAATGCTAACTATATTGGGTTCTTTTAACAAGCGCTCCAATTGTTCCGTAGTTTTCTTAACGTGGGAACCAACTATTACTGCACCAGGTTTGCCATCCCTCACGTATTTTGCCATTTCGTCGGCTGCTACTGGCTGCGGGCCGAGGTCAGCTAAGGATGTTAAAATACTCGCTGCGCTGCGAAATAAAAACTTTTTGCCTTGACTGACTGCATTGAGAATGTGTTTGGCAAATGTGTCTAAATCGCCTTGGCTTTGGCCGTCAACAACCGCACATTGGTTGTCTGTCATGTCCATCAGTCGATCTAAACTTCCGTAGCGAATGTCTGCGAGTAAAATGCGATCGACTGCATCAGCGGGGATGCGACCTTTGGTTTTTTCTTCTACATAGTCTGGCAGGTAACTGTGACTGTACCCGAAGACTGAATCTTTGGCAAATTCAGTTTCGTGTACTGGTGTCGGGACGCTGTTAACTATTAGGTAGTGCACGCTGTGGCGGGTAATTCGGCCTCCTTCAAAAAAGGCGGGAATCAGAAAATGGGCGTCGAAGGGGCCAAGTTCTTCGGCGATCGCGTCGGTTTCGATGGGATAGTGGCCGCGCAGGGTAGAATCGGAACGGCTAACTATTAGGAAGTCTTCTATTCCTTCGCTGGCGATCGCCCTTTTTAGATTTTGGCACACTTCGCGGGTGACGGAGGCTGCTTTTTCGGGAGTTAGCGATCGAGTATTTGTCAGTATGAAGAAAATCGGGCACTTGTCCCGCAGTCCCAAACGCAGGGTGTCTTCGTCCCAACGTGTCAGCAGCAAGCAACTGTGCACGGTTTGAGAACCAGTCGGATCGTCGTCGAGAACTATAATCTTGGGTTTAACAGAAGACATACTGACCTGGTTGTTAACGTCACATTTCCAAGATATCCTTACCTGTTACGTAACAGGTAAAAATTTACAATAGTTATGATATTTTTTTCACAATTCTCATAAATTATAATTTTCTCATAACTTATAATTTGGAGAATATGTTTGAGTTATATCCGTTCAGTAACCTGCATATTGCTACGGGGTAAGAGGCGCACGCAGCCGTGTTCGCTACTAAGTTTTGCCATTTTTAAAATTAGCAGCGTTTCGATCTTGCAACTTTTTCATTTCTGCTTGAACTTCCACGGCTACGTGCAAAGCTTCGTTGAGCAATCGTCCTTGTTCGCTGGCTCGATCGCTAATTTGCAGGGCAGTCAAATTTCTTAAGTTATTGGCAAACAATTCGGAGTTAGTAGCGACAAATTTTTTGTTTTCCCTAAGAATTCTTTCAGTTTTCAAAGCTCGAACTAAATCGTCTCTGATTAGTTGCAAAGCTTGAATAACTTTTGCGCGATCGCCGATTTTGACTTCCGCATTGCCAGCATCTTCTATCTTGTCATTAATTTCAATCGCTTTGATTATAGCATTATAGCGATCGACATCATCAAAAAGATTGATTAAATGTTGGTTTTGCCGGCTGCACCGAATTTTCCAGGCATCCTCAAAGATTAAACCAACTATGGCAGCGAAGTGAAGGGCGAACCACAACAAATAAGCTCTAGGAAATATCGCAACTAGCAGCCAACAACTGATGAGAACCAAAACAATTAAACCGACTGTTTTCAAAGCTTCGCGGGCAAACTTAGTCGCTGTCGGGGGCCGGTATACGCGATGGGGCCCCGCGCCGGTGAGGTGCTTGAGCTCACCGAGAGTAATTTCTAATCCCTGAATGTCAGCTCGCATAAATCTTCACAAATATATGTTAATTATAAAGTTTTGTAGTACGAGAAGGGGGTCGTCTACAATAAACCTAACACTTTTTTCAGCAAAAACTGCACTATGTCCGCACGTCCTATATACCTCGACAACCACGCCACAACCCAGGTAGATCCACGGGTACTTGAGGCAATGCTGCCGTATTTCACCGAACAATTCGGCAACGCAGCCAGTATCAACCACGTCTACGGCTGGGAAGCAGAAGCAGCGGTAAAACAGTCACGACAAATCATAGCAGAAGCGATCAATGCCTCCCCAGAAGAAATTGTTTTTACCAGCGGCGCAAGCGAAGCAAATAACTTAGCGATTAAAGGCATTGCTGAAGCTTATTTCAGTAAAGGAAAGCACATTATCACTGTAAAAACCGAACACAATGCAATTCTTGACCCCTGTACCTATTTGCAAAAATTGGGGTTTGATATTACTGTTTTACCAGTGAAAAGCGACGGGCTGATTGATATAGGCGATTTGATTAAAGCGATTCGCGCAGAGACAATTTTAGTTTCCGTGATGACGGCTAACAACGAAATTGGCGTCATCCAGCCGATCGCAGAAATTGCTGCAATTTGTCGCGGAAATGACATTATTTTTCACACAGATGCGGCACAGGCGATCGGCAAAATTCCCCTCGACGTAGAGGAGATGAATATCGATCTAATGTCCTTGACAGCCCACAAAATCTACGGGCCAAAAGGGATCGGTGCTCTGTACGTGCGCCGCAACAAACCGAGAGTGCAACTAGCGCCGCAAATGCACGGAGGAGGCCACGAACGGGGAATGCGATCGGGAACTCTCTACCCGCCGCAAATAGTTGGATTTGCCAAAGCAGTAGAATTGGCAATTGCAGAAATGGAGTCGGAAACCGAACGAGTGGTTAATTTGCGGCAGCGTTTGTGGGAAAAATTGAGTGAATTAGGCGATGTTTTTCTCAACGGTCACGCTACGAAGAGATTGCCGGGGAATCTCAATATTAGTGTAGCCGGGGTTGACGGTCAAGCGTTGATGTTGGGTTTGCAACCGGCGGCGGCAGTTTCTTCGGGATCTGCTTGCACTTCGGCGAAAATATCTCCATCTCATGTTTTAGCAGCGATCGGGCGATCGGACAAATTAGCTTATGCTTCAATTCGGTTTGGTATTGGCCGCTTCAATACTGAAGCCGAAATAGATGCAGTCGCCGAACACGCGATCGCAACTATTACATCTCTCCGACAAGCTCAAAAAGTCAATCAATTTTAGATTTGAAATTTGAGATTTTAGATGAGAGAATTGAAGATTAGGAAGTAGTTTTGAGTTTTAAATTATTTAACTTACAACTCAAAACTTTCCCTCTTTTTATGGCGGAGTATAATTGGTATCGACCCCTTACTTAGAACCAAACACCTCGCGCACCCGATAAATCGGTTTTCCCTGCGACTCGTGATAAGTCCGCATCATCACTTCCGCCAGCAAACCAAAACAAAATAACTGCACGCCAGTCAACAGCAAAACTACAGCCAAAATCAGCAAAGGACGATTTCCAATAATTTGACCAAAACCCAATTTTAAGACTGTTAAATAAATTCCTAAAACCGTTCCCAACGTCATAGAACTCAGTCCCAAAAGTCCAAAAACGTGCATCGGTCGAGTCAGGAACTTTTTCATAAAAGAAATAGTTAACAAATCCATCAACACCCGAAAAGTCCGCCAAATTCCGTACTTACTTTGACCGAAACGGCGGGCGTGGTGTCGCACAGGCAGTTCTGCAATTCTCGCCCCTTCAATAAACGCCAATGCCGGCAAAAAGCGGTGTAATTCCCCGTACAGATTCAAGTCTGCTACCAACTCGGATTTATAAGCTTTCAAAGAACAGCCGTAGTCGTGCAGAGTTACGCCTGTAACGCGACCAATTAACCAGTTCGCAATTTTAGAAGGAATCAGGCGGCTGATAGTATTGTCCTGCCTATTTTTGCGCCAGCCACTAACTAAATCGTAGCCTTCATTTAACTTTGCCAACAACAGCGGAATATCAGCCGGGTCATTTTGCAAATCGCCGTCAAGGGTAACAATAGCACGGCCGCGAGCGCGATCGAAACCTGCCGACATGGCAGCAGTTTGCCCGTAATTGCGGCGCAAAATTACAGCACAAAGGTCATCGCGAGTGCTGGCTAACTGCTGCAGAAGTTCAGCAGAACCGTCCTTAGAACCGTCATCTACACAAATAATTTGATAGCTGAGTCCCGATGGTTGGATAGAAGAGGCGATCGCCTCAATCAAATGAGGCAAACTTTCCACCTCATTATAGACCGGCACCACCACCGAAACATCAAGAACAACCTCAGCCTCAGCTTGCTGTGCAGCCAATTTTTCCAAAAATAATGCAGCGTCCATTTTTTTATTCGATAATATCAACAGTCAACCGTCAACAGTCAACCGTCAACAACTAACTAGGTTGATAACTTGCCACAACTTTACCATATCCCCGCAATTGCTGGTAATAAGCTTGACTGACTAGATCCCCACCCTCCGACAAAACATCGATACCGATACCGTTGCGACCTTGTGCTTGTCCCGAACTGTGAATGTAGCGATTATCTCCGAGATACAATCCTACATGAGTTGCTTTTTCCGGCGTACCAAAAAATACTAAATCACCCGGTTCTAAAGCGCTAATACTAATAGGTTTAGTAAAAGCTTCCTGCTGATAAGCATCCCTAGGTAACCAGATGCCCGCAGCCACAAAAGCAGCTTGCATCAATCCCGAACAATCATAATTTGGCCCGACTGTACCGCCCCAAAGATAATAATTGGATTGGTTCATAGCCTCACAAGCAAAACTAATTGCAATTGGCAAATTTTCCCTAACTTCTGCCTCAGAAATCACCAGAGGATGATACACTGTTTCGGCCACATCGAGCAACTCAACATCTCGAATATCCAGCCATCCCGGATAATCATCTTCGCACAGCCGCACCATCACAGCCGTTGTATCCCCCTCAACAAACGAGTCTATGCCATTTCTCTCCCCCGACCTAACCTGGGGGGGGTCAACTACTCGCAAATGTCGCCCCAGCGCTGCTTGAGTTGCCAATCGATCGCACTTTGGGGAATCGTAAATATTTATGTGCGATCGGGCTCGGTACTCCACAACATCTGATAATTGATAATTGGCCATTGCTAATTGCTCATTGTTTGCTGTTAATTGTTCGCATTTATTGTTCGCATTTAACGAGAGATTGCCATTAGCTGCTAGCCGTTAACCGTTAAGCGTCAGCCATTAACCATGACATTTTTTCACAAAGACGAACAATTAGAAACCCTCGGCAGTAGCATTATAGACTCCGCATTGTCAAAATTTACAGGATTAAGTGGCGATCGTACAGCCATTACCTGGGTAGTCTACGATCCGCCGGTGCGAGTCAATACAGGCGGCGCCCTGAGTCCAGAAGAATTTTGGAAATATCAACCGCGAGGTTTTAGCGCTAGAGCTTCCGAACGAATTTATCCCGCCAGCATCGTCAAATTATTCTACCTCGTTGCCATCTGGGAATGGGCGCAAAAAGGCATGATTCAAACATCCCCAGAATTAGAACGCGCCGTCCGAGATATGATAGTTGATTCCAGCAACGACGCCACCAGTTTAGTAGTAGACGCCCTCACCGGCACCACCAGCGGCCCAGAATTATCACCCGCCCCCTTTGAAACTTGGAAACAGCAGCGAAACATCGTCAACCGTTACTTTCAATCATTAGATTGGCCAGAATTAGAAAATATTAACGTCAATCAGAAAACCTGGTGTGACGGCCCCTACGGTCGCGAGCGAGCAGTTCTGGGAGAATTAATGGAAAATAGAAATATGCTGACCACAAATGCAGCGGCGCGTTTGCTGCACAGTATAATTGGCGGCGTAGCTGTTTCTGCCCAAGCATCGCAAGAAATGATGGGTTTAATGAAACGCAGTTTAGATCCAGCAGAATTAGAGGCAGATCCCGAAAATCAAGTTACAGGTTTTTTAGGTGGGGGATTGCCAG
This sequence comes from Microcoleus sp. Pol12A5, assembly GCF_036701435.1. Taxonomy (NCBI): domain Bacteria; kingdom Bacillati; phylum Cyanobacteriota; class Cyanophyceae; order Oscillatoriales; family Microcoleaceae; genus Microcoleus; species Microcoleus sp. Pol12A5. The sequence goes on along the minus strand of NZ_JAUBQU010000026.1, from coordinate 18,438 downwards.
AATCAGCAAAATTGTGGTCAAAAGCGGGACTGACAAGCCAAGTTCGTCACGATGCTGCTTATATTGAAATAGCGGGTTTGCGGCCGTATTTGTTGGTTGTATTTACCGAGGGCAAAGAGAATAGCAAGAATGAAGAGATTTTGCCATTTATATCGCGGCAATTTGTCGAAGCGATGAAAGTGCTTAATTAGATTTAGTAGTGGATTATTGCGGCTAGACTAGACTTGAATTGCAAAAATAATTTATTTGGACGCTGCTCAAAGCCCATCCCACAAAATTTTGTGGGATGGGCTTTGAGCAGCGTCCAAAAATTTGATTAAAAGGAATTTTTTCCTAGAAGCTTTAAAACGGAGAGGGAGGGATTTGAACCCTCGAAGGATGTTAACACCCTTAACAGATTAGCAATCTGCCGCTTTCGACCACTCAGCCACCTCTCCAAGATGACAGTAACTAACTATAGCACACACATCTTCTTTTTGCCAACCCCTTATTGAAAAATTCCTCAATCCCTTACTCTGTATACTTTTCGCGGCCTCAACCTTCAGCCTCTTCCCCAAAGCCCCTAGCCTTCAAGTGCTTCTCCCAACTAAAATTGGAACTCAAAAAGAACCTCTTAGTATACAAATATCCCAAGCGGTACAGGTGAGCCTTGCGATCGGCATCGAGATTAAAGTCCGTCGTCGTCACCCCAGCTTCAGTCACATCAATATTAATCACCCTGCCCTTATCCATTTCTCGCTGGTGATAGCGGTCTCTTGCTTTCATCATCGTTCTGAACATCGCCGCCAGCATCGACAGGGGAGTATCAATCTTAGCTTTAGTCTCAATTCCGGTATCGACTAATCGAAACCCAAAGGTAAACCAGCGCGGCGGTGCAGGAGTCGAACCGACGGATTGTTTGTCATAAATCCACAGGGGGAAATTGCTCAAAATTCCGCCATCTACAATTAAGTCATCGCCGAGTTTTCCGGGTTCAAAAAATAGGGGAATACTCATCGACAATCGAACAGCTTCAGCAACGCTAAAATGTTCAGCGCTTTGGAGTCGCAACTGCTCATACAAAGTATCGGAATCGGTCGATTCGCGTCGGTGTAAATCATCGGGCAGTACCAACATTTCACCGCGAGTGAGGTTGGATATTACTACTTTTAATTCCCGGTCTTTTACGATTTGTTTGACATCGGCAAAAGTGTGCAAGTTACCTCGACCGAGCATTGCTTCCAGCCACTGTCGGAACGGCTGCGCCGAATATTCTCCCATCTGACGGCTAACTGTTAGGAAAAGCAGCGTCCAAGCAGGAGATTGCAAGTCGTCGGCGGGGTCGCCGTTTAAAATGAGAGGACTGTTTTTTTGAGTTAAAAATATGCTGTAATCGAGCTGTCCTAAAATTTCCTCTAAATCATCAATTGACAAGTCGGTTGCCAATACAGCAGCAGTAATTGCACCTGCTGAAGTGCCGGCCAATTTTCGCCACCGGATGCCCAAATCGCTACAGCACCTGAGTGCTCCTAAAAATGCAACTCCCCGCACGCCGCCGCCTTCAAAAACTCCGTCGGCATAGATTTGACCGTTTTCATCGGCAGGCGGAAATTTGCTGAGAATTGTTTCTTTCTCGGTGGCGGTGATCCTGACACCGGGTTCTTGCAAAATTTGCTGCGGATACCACTTGCTCATGGGAAATACCTCCGATAAATTTTGGGTTTTAGATTTTAGATTTATATCTATTGTTCTTGATTGTTGTCGGCATCCATTGCCTCTTTGACGTATTGTTGAACTTGCGATCGCACTTGTTCGTAAGCCACCGACGCGCACCAAGGTCGGAGAGATAAAATAGTTGTATCTGGAGTAATCTCGGCCACCAAACAAGTCGGGGGCGGATTCTCCAGCACCAGCGGGTGAGAGTGGGCAATTTCTAATAACTCAGCTACAGTTGGACGAATTGGCCGATCGCCAATATCAATCTTCAAGTCTACTCGCCTCGTTCCCATTGCCGTTGTATTTTTCAATGTACCGTTAAACAACTGATTGTTCGGGACAATAATTTTTATCCGATCGTCTGTCACCACGGTTGTTGAAAAAATCCCGATGCTGTCCACCACTCCCTTAACATCCCCAGCTTCGATCCCATCTCCGACTTCAAAGGGGCGCAAACTAATCAACATTACCCCAGCAGCAAAGTGCGACAAAGTATTTTGCCACGCCAAACCAATGGCCAAACCCGCGGCACCCACCACCGCAACCACGCTGGTAGTTTGAATGCCCAACTGACTCAAAGCGGCGACTACTCCCACTACCAAAATCGTAATTTCAGCAGCTTGAACTAAGAATTTCCGCAGTGTGGCTTCGGTGCGACTCAGTGCTCGGCGAGTCACGCGGCCCGCAAAGCCGATCGCAAATCGCGTAATTAACAATATGCCGATCGCCCACAGCAGTTGAGGTACAATTTTAAACCCCAATTCTACGAATTTTTTTGAGAATTCTTGGGCTACTTCCAAGGCTTGTGTTCTTTCTGCATTTAGCTGAGAATAGAAGGTTTGGGCTATTGGTAAAAACGTCTGAATAACTGTCATGTTAATTGGGAATTGGGAATTAGAAATTGAGAATTGCAGTCTCAGTCTTATCGCTTATTGCGAGAGTCCGACAGGGGTTTTCAACCCCTGTCTCATAGCGGAAGTCCTCTAAAAGAGGACTAAAATCGATAATTTTATCCTTCAAACTCTTGAGTCGGTTTAAACCGACTTTAGCTATGAGTCAGGAGTTTAAACCCCTGCCGGACTACTGTTAATAGTTTACTGCTACGCGGGGCAATCGGTGTTTAAAACCGCAGAGAATTTCCCAAGAAATAGTTCCTAAAGTCGCGGCCCAATCGTCAGCAGTAATTTGATATTCCCCATCTTTGCCCAACAGCGTCACCACTTCGCCGACTTCTAAATCGGGAATATCAGTTACATCCAGCATTAATTGATCCATCGTCACTGCTCCCACTTGCCGCACGAATTCACCCCTGACTAAAACCTGCATTTTATTAGAAAGATTGCGCGGAATACCATCTGCATAGCCGATACCAATTACGGCAATCTGTGTCTGCCGCTGAGCTATAAATTGATAGCCGTAACTGACGCCGGTTCCTGGTTCAATTGTTTTCACCTGCGTTACCCTAGCTTTTACCTGCATTGCGGGCTTCAAATTGGCTATCGACTCCAAGTGAGGTGCTGGATAAAGACCGTAGGTAGCTAAACCGACTCGCACTAAATCGTAGTGCAAATCCGGGTCAGCGAGGGCGGCAGCAGAGTTGGCCAAGTGGAGGCGAGGGGGGTTAATTCCTGCTATTTTAATTTGCTCGATCGCCTGCTGAAACCGCTGGTGCTGCTCTCTCATAACTGCGGGGTCGGGACTGTCTGCTGTTGCCAAGTGAGAGTAAATACTCGCTAATTTTAAATTGGGCAACCGCTTGACTAATTGCACAAATTCTGTAGCTTCCTGCCAGGGCGTACCCAGGCGAGACATTCCCGTATCCAACTTAGCGTGAACTGGCAAAGATTGGTTAATGCCTGCGAGAACTTCCGAAAAAATTAGGGCTTGTTTGGCAGTACAAATAGTGGGCTGCAAGTGCCAATGGGCGATCGCCTTTACCTGTTGGGCTGTATGGGTTGCTCCCAACAGCAAAATCGGCGCTTCTATCCCAGCTTCTCGCAATTCTATGCCTTCGGGAATTGTCGCCACTCCCAGCCAACTAGCACCTGCTTGCAATGCTGTTTGACTGACTGCAACAGCACCGTGACCGTAAGCATCCGCTTTCACAACTGCCATCAGTTCTGTCTGGGGAGATAAGAGCTTTTTAAGCTGTTTTACATTGTGAGTTAAAGCTGCTAAATCGATTTCTACCCAAGCCCGCTGGCAAAGTCCCCCGTTATCGTCCCACAGCAACGTCTGGCGGGATTCTTTTGTCGTTGATTCTGCGGTTGTTTGTTCCCCACTCCACATTGTCGATCGCTCCTACTTGCTTACACCATTAAAAACTGCTTGGAGATTTTACCCTAAGTTTGATTATAATAAGATTCTCTCTTTCATCAAAGTTAACTGGTGTATCATAGCACCAAAAATACCCGGTAAAAACTATGGACGGACTAGCCTACCTACATTTAGCTGAAACTTGGGAAACGGCTGCGGGTCAAACTCGATCGACCCACTCAAAAATGCACCGGAATTTAGCATATACTCCTTTACTTTTCTTTACGATCGCTCTCACAATTTTCAATTTAGTCAATCCCGCACTCGCCATCAAAAAAGGTGATTCCGGCGCGGAAGTAGCCGAACTCCAGAAAACTCTACAAAACGCAGGCTATTTTCGCGGTAAGCCTACAGGATTTTACGGTTCTCTCACCCAGGCTGCTGTGAAAAAGTTTCAAGCAGAGAACAACCTGAAAGTTGACGGAATTGTTGGCCCTAAAACCTTGTCAGCACTCAAAGGTAAGCCGGAAGAGGCGAGTATTGAAGCTGCGGAAAAAATCGCGCCAAATGTCGATCGATCTTCGCCATCTCCTACCGCCACAGATAATACAAACGAACTCGAAGATAAAACTCAAACTCAGCCCCAAGAACCCTCTTTGCCGCCCTTTAAAACTGAAAATTCCGAGGATAAAGAAAGTGAGTTTCCACCCACAGATCTCGTAAATCCTCCTGATAATACTCAAGGAAAAATGACGTTGAAAAAAACCATTTACGGTAACATATCGCCAAAGTCAATAGTTTATTCGGGAGCGGGTTTGTTTTTTGCTCAAAACATGATGTACCGTCACACAATCACAGTTTACGACAGGAACTTTAAATTAGTCAAGACTATTCCCGATACAGTAAACTTGTCGAAGTTCGGCTTTTCTAAATTCAAAGGCAATTATAAAGGCTCTCCCGTAGAAGCAGCTTTTTCAACCGATGGCAAATATGCCTACGTCTCCAACTACAAAATGTACGGTTCCGGGTTTAGCAATCCGGGAACCGACAGGTGTTCTCCAGCGGCCAAACACGATCAAAGTTTTCTGTACCGCATCAATACCCAAACTTTGAAAATAGAAAAGGTAATTCCTGTAGGTGCTGTTCCGAAATTCAATGCTGTTTCGCCTGACAATCGCTTCGCGCTATCTAGCAATTGGTGCAGTTGGGATTTGAGCGTAGTAGATATCAATAAAAATCTCGAAATCGAGCGAGTGAAACTGGGTGCATACCCTCGCGGAATTGTTGTTACTCCCGACTCAAAAAATGCCTATGTTGCTATCATGGGTTCTTCCGATATTGCGAAAGTGAATCTCATCGACTTTTCGGTAGAATGGCTGAAGAATATTGGCAATGCGCCGCGTCATTTGACGATAGATCCCAATGGAAATTATTTGTATGCCACTTTAAATGGTGAAGGAAATGTGGCAAAAATTGACCTAAAAACTGGTAAAGTGCTTGATAAAGTTTCGACAGGAAAAGCACCTCGCAGCATGACAATTTCCAATCAGGGAAAACTGCTTTATGTGGTTAACTATTTCTCGAATACTGTTAGCAAAGTTAGGACGAGCGATATGAAAGTGCTGCAAACAGTGAAGGTTAATTCAAGTCCGATCGGGATTACTTACGATCCGGAAACTAATCAGGTTTGGGTAGCGTGCTATTCGGGCAGTATTATGGTGTTTCAAGATTAATTTAGCTGCTTTGTAGTGAAGGCTTGAGTCCTGACTACAAACAATAACGATTAAATGTTATTGTGGGGCGTTGCTCGGAGCAACGCCCCTAAAATATTATTTGGGCAACTTTAAAGGCTTCACAACATACTCTGAAGACTTAGCAGGGACTTTGCCTTTTTTAGCCATAGCTTGGTAAATCATGGCTGCTACTTCAGCACGAGTTGCTGTTCTATTAGGCTGCAAAAGTGTGCGCTTCGGGTGGTTAACAACAATGCCAGCTTCTGTGGCTGATGCTACTTTGTTAACTGCCCATTTCGGCACTTTTGCCCTGTCTGTATAAACTTGTAAAGTTTTGGTTGCTTTTGTTGATGGTTTCAGGCTCAAACCGCTCGCTAAAGCTGCGATGACTTCGACACGCGGAATCTGTTTGTCGGGACGGAACTCATTGTTTGGGTATCCTTTAAGATATCCAGTTTTGACGGTGTGATCGATCGCAGGAGCGGCAGGACTCTTGTCTTTTACGTCTTTAAAATCAATTGGTTTTCTGATCGGCTCTTTGTCGTCGGACATTCGTTGAATTAAGCGCGCTAGTTCGGCTCGCGTCATCGGTTCGTCGGGGCGAAATTTGTTGTCGGTGGACTCAGCAAAAATTTTCCGATCGACTAAAGCGACAATGAACGGACGCGCCCAATATTTGTCTGGAACATCTGAGAATCTAACGGGCCCAACTTTGGGTTTATCGGCTTTGGGTTTATCGGTTTTCGGTTTGGTAATTGCTGGATCGGGAGTCGATGGCGCAATTGGCTGGTTGGGAGGAACAACGATTACACCCACCGGAGGATTTTGCGGTAAAATCGGTCCTAAAGGTGTCACAGGTGCGACTTCCCGTTCTGAGGGAATCAGGGTTGTAGCGGGCGATCGCAAATCCGAATTGGGCGACGCAGGTGTTAATAGTCCCGGGCTCGCGGGCGTCACAGCAGGTTGAGAGAAAACGGCTGGAAATTGCCAATTTCTGGCATTCAATCGCTCGGGATTTTTACCTGTTACCCAAAATAAAATTGCTCCCATCGTGCCGAAGGCAACCAAGATCGCAATCAATTCATCCAATCCTAGAGGATTTCTTTCCCCTGACGGGGGTTGTGAAGAAGACATATTGTCACCTACATACCAATGTAGAAATTAAATCACATATTTTTTGGGTCTGGTAGTGACTCAAATAAATAAATCAACTATTCCAAAGTTCTCACTGTTAATACTTGCGGCGGCGTGGAATCGGGAGGATAAATAAAATCAACTTTTACCGATCGCGTTTCTGTCGCAGCTAACCTCAACTTTACCATCGGTTCCACAACTTGACCGACACGGTGCCATAAATGCAAGTAGCGAGTTACATCGTAACCTCCATCATCTTGGTAGCGCAGCCTCACAGTACCTCGAAAATAGGGAAAATCTAGGGGAGGTTGACGAAACCGCAATCCATTTTTTGAGAGTAGATCTTCTTTTAAAGGCGTTTCCAAACTCACCGCTACCGTTTGCGGTTTTTGGGCAGTGTTGTGCAGCGGCAAAATCAGATTGTAGTGTACGCCGTAATTGCCGTGGGCTTCGTAAGCGGTGTCGGGATAGCGCGCCAGCATTTTTCCGGCTTGCACTTGTTGGGTTCCCAAAGTGCCCCCGCGCAAGGTAGAGATCGCATAGGATATCGCTTTTCCAGTCTGGGGAATTGCCAGATTTTTAGCATCGCGATCGACTAATTCCGCTTCCCATCCAGAACCTTGCTGCACCCCTGCCACGCGGCCGTAAATCAGGCTTCCGGAAGTGGCGTCGGGGGGAGTCGGGGTTTTGTCGCGGGGGCCTGCCAAACCGCCATTATTCAGCAATTGCTGCCATTCTTCCAGAGTTGGCGCGCGTTCGCGCAGCCCTCGAAGAGGATCGCCCCCATCAGCATTTTGAGGTGCATACATTGCCAAAGTAGCGGCATAAACCTTGCCGCTACTTTTGAGCCGCATAAAGGTAGAACGACCATTTATCGGCTTTTCCAGACCCCGCACGGGAATAGGGCGATTCATCAACAATGCGGTTTCTCCCGGTGCAACGAGCAGTTTTGCCGGAAAATCCGGCTGCCGCATTCCCCGCAAAACGCTATCGACAGCCCTAATCCCAGGGCCGGAATATACTTCGCCGTCGGGATTCTCACTTAGTGCGGGTTTCTGTTTGAACGGTGCGTCTGGTTCCATCAGGTAACTGGCTGCCTGCAATACTTCCACCGTCACGGGCGCGGAACTGGGGTTGTACAACAAAGCTCCTATATACAACGTGCGCGAATTCAGCGGAGTGTGAGAAAAGTGGTGAGCAAACAGGTTGAATTGTCCTTGAAAGGCAAAGTTCAGGTGAGCTGCGGGGAATTTTTTGCCGTCTGGGGGAAAAGTTGAGAGCAAAATACCTTCTTTTTTGACCCATTCGGGACTGTCGCTGTTGAAGAGGGGGATGCTGTCTAGTTGTCCGGGGAGCTCGCGCACTTCCGCAGCTTGTACAATTTCTGCGGGTGCTGGTTTTGCGGGAACAGATTGTACGGGTTTTTTGACGTACAACAATCCGCCGGCTGCACAAAGGACGATCGTAGAAATGCCAGCAATTCGAGAAAAGAGATTTGGTTTCTGAATCATGAAAGTTAACTGTCAGCCCAATCTCTGTACATCTTCCACCGACAGCGACAGCGCCTGAGCCACTTGCTCTACGGTTAAACCCATTGCCAGCAGTTGGGGAATCGCATCCCGTTGGGTTTGTTCTGCGCGATCGGCCCTTTGGCGTTCCTGTTCGGTATGGAGGCGTTCTAGTTTAGCTTGTTCGCTACCAGTTAACAACAAATTCCCCTGATTATCCCACCAACGCAACCATCGCTGATGCTGATTTTGATAGCTACCTTCCCACACACCTAACTCTACTCCCATCAGGTCGATCGGATAATGCCCGCGATCGTTTGGTTGCAAACGGCGATAGCGAGTATTCACCCAGTTATAGACTTCCAATTCACTCGTTTTAATGATGTAAATCGCATAGTAAGGAATGCGAATAATCTGCTCGTATACCCAAAACTTTCCGGGTTTCTGGTTGATACCTTCTGGTAAGCGAGATAAAGGAGTATTATCTCGTTCTTCAGCCCCATTTCCACTTGCAAATTCGATCGCAATTAATGGCACAATATACTCGCGCCAAATCACGTAAGAGCGGCGAATTTCCCCATCTATTAGGGGCCCAACGTTGGGAACGTAGAACCAGTCAGGCGCTTCGGCTCCCTTTTCTGGAGGGTCGGTTTCGCGCCAGTAAATGCCACAATCTTGCCCGATCGCATATTGTCCGTCCGGGTGGAGGGTTTGCAGGGTAGTTTCCAGGGAGTCGGTGAGTAGGATACTCTGGGGATGTTCTTGGAAGTTATGTACAAAAGTGCCGTCGGAGTCGGGGAGTTGCGTGTGATCGGGAAAGGCGGGGGGTATTGTTGTGGGGTTGAAGCTTTGGGTCATGTCAGCTATCCGATCGTGAAAGGACAGATGCTTTGTTACAGCATAGCAATTTTAGATTGAGGGGTTTTATACTGTCTGATAAACTGTTTGTCTACGCTGTTCGATCGCCGCGATAGCGAAGCACATCAACCCCGGATAGATGACCTTCTATGGGTCTAAAATCTGTTACATTACGATCGTAATTAAGCATTTGGCGACAAGCTATGCGGTCAATTGAACAACTAACAGAAGAGCTTTTATCTCTGCCTAGTGCATCAAGAGCGCTTTTGGCAGAAAAACTCGCAGAAAGTTTAGAATTCGATATCGACCCAATAATTCAGGCAGCTTGGACAACTGAGGCTCATAAACGACGTAACGAGATCCGAAGCGGTGCTGTCCAAGCAATTCCCGGGGATGAAGCCTTAGCTCAAGTGAGGCTGTTGCTTGACCCATGAAGTATGTATTTCATCCTGAAGCACTTGCCGAATATGCTGAAGCTGTCCAATACTATGTAGTACATTTTGATTCTCGCAGTAACGCATTGCAGTCGAGAGCCTGGGTATTGGAAAAGCCACAAATAATTAAAACATTCAGCAATCCAACATTTAAAATGTCTGAGATAACTCTGCTACATGAAATTGCTCATTGCCCCCATGCACGGTTCTGTCGAGAAAATCCTGCTGCTGAACATCCATGTAGCGAAATTGTTGATTATCAAAGATCGCTCAATTTAGACAAGTTTCAAGTACCTGAGCCTTGGAGTGGACATATAGAGAAAGCTCCTATTCTTTTTCTGAGTTCAAATCCATCAATTGGCTCTGTTGAAAACTACCCAAATTGGTCTTGGTCAGACGATGATATGGAAGATTACTTCAGTTATCGTTTTGGAGGGGGACGCAAGGAATGGATCGTCAATGGTACGAAATCCTTACTAATGGACGGGACATATAGCCATGCTGTTAAGTTCTGGGCAGCAGTCCGGCAACGTGCTATGGAGTTATTTGAACGGGATGTGGTTCCAGGAATTGATTATGCGCTTACCGAAATAGTGCATTGTAAATCCCATAATGAAATTGGCGTAGAACGAGCGCAATATAAATGTGTTGAAGCCTATTTGTTGAGGACTTTAGAACTGGCAGGGGCAAAAGTAATTGTGGTGCTGGGAGTAGGTGCAAGGAAAGCAATTCAAAGTCAATTCAATATCCCTGAAAAAATCTCAGTGTCTGAGGCAATAAAGATAGGGAGCAGTGAAAGATTTTTTGCTTTCCTTCCACATCCAAATGCCTACAAAGATCGTTCTTTTTCCAAGTGCTTTCAGGATGATGATATTGAAAAGTTACGTGCATCTTTGCATCCGTGAAAAAATGGTCAGTGATGCACATGGTCAAAGTTACTTCAACGAGCGATCGCCCGATTGCAAACCTTACCTTCTAGTAAGCAAGATGCGATCGCGTTATGATAGAAGTATCGGCTGCTTGTGGCAATTCACTATGACCTTGGTATTATTTTCATCCGATTTATTGGCACTCATGCCAAGTATGACAAAGTAGATGCAGAAATAGTCTAAACAGAGGTGGATGTATGGAATTGCGCCCAATTAGAAATGAAACCGACTATCAGGAAGCCCTTCGAGAAATCGAATTACTGTTTAATGCAGCCCCAAACACTCCTGAGTACGATCGATTAGATTTACTCAGCACCTTAGTGGAAGCCTACGAGAAGAAACACATACCGATCGCAATCCCCGATGCGATCGAAGCGATTGATTATTACATGGAAACTCGCCGATGGTCTCGTCGCGATGTAGAGTCATGTCTCGGTAGTCGGGCTAGGGTATCCGAGGTTTTATCTCGTAAACGTTCCTTGACATTGGAGATGATTCGGAAGTTGAATCAAGAACTGGGGATTCCCGCTGAAATTCTCATCCAACCCTATAAGTCGGTAAAAATCCCCGCGTAACAATATAACTCGATCTACCTTGATAGTTATATGGTGCGTCGCTGGGGGAAACTTCTCACTAAGGCGCCCATAGTCGAGGGCGACGCACCCTACATTCTTAACGCCTTCTACTCCCGAAAGAACGACTGCGACTCGGTTGACGAGAATTCCTGCCGCTACCAAAACTCGGACTCCGCCTTTGCTGCCGGGAATTTGAGTTGGGCGATCGCCTCAAAGTGCTCCCACCGTAACCCGAACCGGTCGATCGATTGCCATTTGGCCGTGCTGAGGGTCTTACTGGCTGGTTATATGTAGGCGATCGCAGGCGGCCGGTCGTCCTTAAAACTTGACGGTTTCTCACAACTGGAGGCGGAGTTTGGTAGCGAGTTTGATACCGCTGAACAGCTTGGCCGTAAGTATTGCCATACCCGCCATATCCTGTCATAATTCCCGGCTGATAGACTGGTGGCATATAATATTGCGGTCTAAATAACAAACTGCCGATCGCCTGACCAGCTATAGCCCCAGCAAACGGCGCCCAGAAGCCAGATTGCTGTCGCACTACTACGGTTTGTGGCTGACCTGTTTGAGGATTAGGAACAGTTTCGGTAACGTTGTGAACGTACTCAATTTTAAAATCTTCTGTCAAATGCAAAACCGCTTGATTGTTATCCACATTTAGATAACTTTTCTTGCCTGCCGATATTTCTTCATCCGTTAACCGAGCCATTTGCAAATCCGTAGTTCGGTAAACTGGGGGACTGCCGGGGGGAGTATTCAACAACATTAAACTGTATTCGCCATCAGCATCGTCGTAGGTAGCTTGCTGTACGGGATATTGACCTGGACTCAAGTTATTATTATTTGGTGTAGGACGCACTGTGTTAATATTTGGATTCCCAGCAGGATTTGTATAAGTTTGTCTGCTTGGAGAACCGCAGGCAGTTGCCGTCGCTAAGAAAATTAAAGCCATTAAATAAATTGTCAGTTTTCGCAGCATCATAAATAGTAATTTATAATTTGGCATGGATTGTTTGATAATGGCTCCTTCTTCCTTCTTCCCGACATCAGTTACATCAATTACACCCGTTACTGAATCCGTTGCCGAACTTCTTCCTTCCTTAAATCGGAATAAGTTCGGGGAAATTGACCAACACTTGGTCGTTAGTAAGTTCGTCTCCCAACTGTGCGGGAGAAAAGTGAACTTGCACAGCTCGGAGCCTTTCTTGGTAATGTAAATTCATCAGGGCTTTTAAACCGACTTTCAGCGCGTTGATATCAGCAAGGTCAGTTTCTAGGGCAGGAACTTCGCCTTCATAAGCAACTGTGATCATCACCACCACATTTCTAGTTACAGGCAAAGACAAGGGGGAATTTTTATCGTAAACAGATGTACTGTATTGAGGCTCGCTGAGATAGCGATCGGCTGAATCAATGAAAAGTTCATCCACATAATCGCCCGCTTCGCCTTCATTCCAAAAAACATCGCCTTCATTGGCGGCTGATTGCCAGTAGTTGTCGTACTGCAACAGGTGATTGCAAATTTCTACAAGACCTTCTCCTAAAACTGCTATGTCGCCATCGGCATCAATTGCTCTTCTGGCGGTGCGGTTGAGAACTCCTAACAGCGGTGCAACTTCTTCGCCTGTTAGGTGAACGAACACCCGGCAAACTGCCACTCGAGTTTTACCTGTAAATTGATTGAATCGATCGCGCCAAGCATTCATAATAACCTAGAGTTGTAATCTGTAGGGCTATATTTTCAACGATAACAGGTCACTTGAACTCTTGCCGTCTACCCTCAGATTGATCTGAAGAGTATTTTTAGCGATCGCCTCCACAACATACTATCTCACTATGACTCATCTAATTTTATAGCAGTTTCAATCGCATCAAATACAGTAGGGAAATGGCACAGCCTTGTCATGAGGGGCAGTAGCAACTTTTAATAATTGGTATAAGATTGAGGATGGTAGCAATTTTTTTAAAACTGATATTAATTAAACCCTCCGAGAGCTTTGCGGGAATAGGATATTGTTTGCTATCGATTCATCTGTTCTCAATTGTTTGCACTGCTTTGCGAGCGGCAGGAAAATAAATTTTAGGGTAGATAATTTCCAGTCAAAAAACCTCCAATCTGGCAAGATTGGAGGTGCGCTAAGCGAATACTTTGGTTTGAGATAACTATTTGAGGATCGCGCTTTGGACTTGTTCGATCGCAATTTCAAAACTCAACTCAGCAACTTGTGAAACTGGCAAATCCAGCTCGCCGCCCGGAGCTTCTGGGTGTTCCCGAACGGCTGCAACCGCATCTGCTGACTCAGCTACAGCACCCGCCGCCCCCAAATCGAGCAACACGGGAATTTCCATGTGTCCAGAAACACCTGCATCTGCGATCGGATCGATCGACTCTTCAAAAACTTCAAAATTATCGGTCATCGCCGCGCAAGCAGCAGAAGCGCGCTTGCCAGCGCGGTAGCTCATGTAGGCCGCACCTGCGCCCCCAAGCCCAGCCAAACCGAGGAAACCGAGAGCTGCTGTTTTGTAAGATTTCCACGGATTCATTCGCTCCGAGCCGCCGGAACCTAGGATTGTTGTCGCAGAACCAGATTTAGCCGCCCCAGATTTGCTGTAGGAACAGGGGAAAGCAGATGCGGCGTCACAAACAGCGATACTGCTTGCGATCGCGACAACGGAAGCAATGCCAGCTAACACTTGAAACTTCTTCATGGTGCTCTGGAGATTGTAAAGGATAATTAAAAAATTAATGGTAACAGCTCTTTACAAATGTATCAACTCTGCGCGCCACCCATATCGAAGATCGATCGCAAAAGTCAGCTATAGCCTCACGCAATTCAAATTTAAATTTGCCAGCTTAAAAATTTGCAATGCTTGCTTTGTAAGCGTTTCGGCCAAAAAAAAGGTAAAAGTTAAACTTTTGTGAACCAATACTTCGATCGCGCCCAACTTAGAAAATCTGCGGTGAGACACTAGAAAATTTAGTTGCAGACTGGCAAACACTTGGTGACAAACTACTTTTAAGGCTACTTTTGTAAAGGCTTAGTTATTGGAATAACTCTTATTTTTATGACAGACAACGCGACTCAAGGCATTGAGCGAGATCCTCGCCGATTGTTGGTGACGGGCGGGGCTGGATTTATCGGCTCAAATTTTGTGCATCACTGGTGCAGCACCTATGCGGGCGATCGAGTAATCGTACTCGACGCTTTAACCTACGCCGGAAACAGACAAACCCTGGCAACTTTGGAAGGAGGAGAAAATTTTCGTTTTGTGCAGGGGGATATTTGCGATCGTACCTTAGTCGATACCTTGCTCAAAGAAGAAAACATCACCACAGTCGCGCACTTTGCCGCAGAATCCCACGTTGACAGGTCAATTATCGGGCCTGCAGCCTTTGTTCAAACAAACGTTGTCGGAACCTTCACGCTTTTAGAAGCCTTCCGCAAGCATTTTGAAGCAATTGACGATCCCTCTCTCAAAGCACAAATGCGCTTCCTCCACGTTTCTACCGACGAAGTTTACGGCAGTCTCGGTCCTGATGACCCAGCCTTCACAGAAACAACTGCCTACTCGCCCAACAGTCCCTACTCAGCCTCCAAAGCTGGCAGCGACCACCTCGCCCGCGCCTATTTCCACACCTACGGCGTCCCGACAATTATCACCAACTGTTCCAACAATTACGGCCCCTATCACTTCCCAGAAAAGCTCATTCCATTAATGTGCATCAATATGCTATTGGGCAAACCGCTGCCAGTATACGGCGACGGTCAAAACGTGCGAGATTGGCTCTACGTTCTCGACCACTGCCGCGCTTTAGATGCCGTTATTCACCGCGGTCAGCCTGGGGAAACCTACAATGTTGGCGGAAACAACGAGGTAAAAAATCTCGATTTAGTAAAAATGCTGTGTCAGCTAATGGACGAATTAGCTGAGGATTTACCCGCCCGTCCTTGCGAACAATTAATCGCATTTGTCAAAGACAGAGCCGGGCACGATCGGCGTTACGCTATTGATGCCAGCAAAATTAAAACTGAGTTAGGTTGGACTCCCTCAGTAACCGTTGAAGAAGGTTTGCGACAGACTGTAGAATGGTACTTAGCCCATCGGGATTGGTGGGAACCCCTGCTTTCGGAGGAATATCAAACTTACTACCGGAAAGTCTACTCTAATTAATCTACTCTTGGACGCACGGGCTACCAAAAACCAGCACCGATAAAAAACTGGTTTTCAAGCTCAAGAGTGCGTCCAACAAAGGTTTCTGTCTTGCCTTCAAGCTTTACATTTGAACTCTAGGTGCAGAAACGGGGTTTGAGGGAGGAAAATTTTTAGTTGAGTGCGATCGATCAGAGTTAAAAAACCTGTTTTCTTTAATCTTTGCGCCTAATTTCAGATTTAATTAGGGAAAGGTAAGTATCACACACATTCGCCCTTGTCAATCATTGTGAAGATTTAGTTAAAAATCATCCGAAACGCATAAATGCAAGTGTTTGTAGCTGATAATTTTAATAGAGTTACAAGATTAAGCAATTTAGAAGCTTTTAGGAAAAACAAAAAGCACCAATGACCGAAATAAACTGGCTCAAGCACGTCCAAGAACCTAAATACTGGCTGTTAGGCATCGCCTCCGGTTTGATTGCCATACACCTAACTCTAACTTCCAGAACAAACGACACAGACCTGTTTGGTACAATGTTACTGTTTTGGGGAGTCGTAGCATTTCTCATTTGGGAAAGGCACGAATCCTTAACTTTTGAAAGCGGAGTTTTTGCCAGCTTCTTTGGGTCATCGTTAATTGCTTTAATATTGCTCAAAAGTTCATCCATATCTGGATACGACTTTTTTATTCGAGCAACGCCTTTTTTGTCGGGAATCAGTCTCGCATTGCTGGCTTCCGGCACAAAAGGACTAAAACAATATAGGCAGGAACTTCTAATTCTTGGCTATACAGCTATTCCTCCGGGATTGATCGGAGTATTCGTTGATGTCGCCCTATTAACAGCAAAATTTTCAGCTTTCCTCCTCCACTATCTAGGATTTGAAGTGGTGCGAAGAGGGGTTTTTCTAATCCTGGAAAATGGCAGTGTGGAAGTGTATCACGGCTGTTCGGGCGTAAATGCGATGCTACAATTGTTAGGACTAGCTCTGGTTTTCTTACTGATGTTTCCTACCACTACGGGTCAGAAAATAGTATTGCCATTCGTGGCCATAATTACTGCATTTCTAGTTAATGCCGCGCGAGTTGCTCTCATGGCAGTGCTGGTATCGCTATCTCAACCCGAAGCATTTAAATACTGGCACGAAGGAAATGGTTCGGTAATATTTTCTATGATTGCTGTATTTATTTTCGGGTTATTCTGCTGGTTTGCAATTTTGAAAGACCAACCCCAAAATAAGGAAGGACAGAATTTCTAATGGCTATTACCTCTTGGAAACCACTTAGGCTTTCCCTGTTGGCTGTTACTTTGGGAGGGGTTTTGTTGGTTGCCGGAAAATTGGTTTTCTATCCATCGGACGGCAAGAATGTGGCAACCCCGTTTGAGTTTCCCGAGTCGGTGCCTCTAGCCGATTGGAAACTAAACAATAGCGCGCTTCTGGAAATTAAGGAAAATTCAGAATTCAAAGCTGCCAGGAAATATGAATATCAAAAAAATAGCATGGGTCTAGAAATAGAGATGCGCTATGCGGTAGACAGCATTGGGGATGTGGAAGGTATGATGAAGGGACATACTATTCTCAAGTCGAATCCTGGTAAACTAGCATTGGCAAGCACTCAAGGCGCGGGGTTTCACGGACTTTTGCAACAGCAAAATCGACTGTATTTGAGTTCATGTATCAATCCTCATGGCAGTCCTACAGTAACTTCCCAACAGTTTAGATATAATCGAAATACTCGCGATTGGCAGCCAAACCGTGTTCTGTTTTGGTTGTTGGGTAGGGGAAATATTCAAGACCGGCGCTGTTTGTGGACTCAGATGTCTGTGCCTTTGGATAAAACAACTCCAGAAGATGCCAAAAAAATTCTAGAGAATGCTTGGGTTTCTTGGTATGGGTGGTGGCAGCCGCGATTTCCCGAGCCTTGAGTTGAGTCAGTGGATTTTAGCTTTTAGCTTTTAGATTTACTCCACAGGTGAATCTGGAAGCTGGAACAAGAGTCTAAAATTTTTGATTCTCCATGACTGTTGTCGGGGGCTTGTATCCGTTATTGGGCGGGGTCAAGAGAGATTTTTCTTAACAACAACTCTGATTATTTTATGAATGACTTACAAGGCGAACAAGGTTTTTCTATCTACAGACTGCGTTGGATTGGCTACGGTCTATTAATTTTGTCTGTATTAGATACGATTGCAGTTCTTATACCAGCTAATTTTGGCAATCGCCTCTGGGAATTGCAGACGATTGGGGCAGTAGTGGAACGGGTTCCCGTTCCTTTACTGGCAATGGCGCTGATATTTTTTGGAGAAGGGTACGATCGCAGAGGTTTGGAAGAGGTTTTTTTGAAGGTTTTGTCTTGGGTTTGTCTGCTGCTAGGTCTACTTTTTCTCTTGATGTTGCCTTTGGGAATTTTTGGCACTATCTATGTCAACAACCAAAACAACCAGCAAATTACTACTCAAGCAAACCAACAATTAGCTCAGTTGCAGCAGGTCGAAGATCGGCTAAAGAACGGTAGTCCTGAAGATTTAAGGAATTTGGCGGGGGAACTTACCCGTTTGGGGGTACAAGCGGATACGCAAAACCCACAGCAATTGAAAGAGCAAATTCTTTCGAGAATTACTCCGGCTAAGGAACGATTACAGACGCAAAGTGCTGCGGTTCAGTCAAATCAGCGCGTGGGGTTATTTAAAAATGCTGTTAAGTGGCTGCTGGGCGCGCTGATTTCTAGTGTTTTGTTTTTTACGCTGTGGCGCGGTACTGACTGGGCTCGCTAGTAGTATTGAGTTTTAAGTGGAGAGTTTTGAGCTAGTAAGGTGCGCCTAGCGCACCCGGAGAGCGTTGTTGAGGACTAAGATTCGCCCTGTGCACGCAGTCGGCTCAGAAGTGGTGAAGAAGACTCTCAAACTCTGGAAATTTCCTTGGGGGGAGCGCTCCCTCTTCTTGTTTTCAAAAGATATCGGTAATAAATCTTGTTTATTGCCGATCGCCAAAACCTAGAATGAGGCAAATCCGTCGTTAGCGCAGCCCGCCCCTTGTATCTTAAAAGAGTCAGGCGCTCAAACCGTAGATCGCAGACTATAGAACCGCAGACACGGTTGTAATTGAATCGTAACACGAGTAAAGATAAAGAAACCATTAAAGTTTCTTCCTTAAGGTACACA
>NZ_JAUBQU010000159.1:0-10999 GCF_036701435.1 Microcoleus sp. Pol12A5 | reverse complement strand
ACGCTATTAACTATTAACTATAACCTATGAATGAAAACGGCGATCGAGTTCACTCCGAAGGTGAAGATTCCCAAGAATATGCAGAATTTATCCTAGAATTATTGAAAGCAAAATCAAGCTATAGCGATATTAAAGTAATTTACCCGATACTAAAACAACGGCAACATCTCCTCGATACCCGTTTTGCCGAGACTTTACAGCAAGTAGCCCAGAATTTAATTGCCGAGGAAAATCCACAAAAAAATGACTCAATTGTCGCCGTCATTGAAAATTTGAGTAATCATATTAGTAACTTTCCCCTTGGCAGTAGAGCGAATAATATTGAAATTGCCATTACTGGTTATCAAATAGTTTTAAACAATCGGCAACCGGGAAGCGAAAAATTTGCTCAAACTCAAAATAACCTAGCTACTGCCTACTATTTCAGGATAAACGGTTCGCGGGCCGAAAATCTGGAAGGGGCGATCGAGTTTTATCAGGCAGCTTTAACTGTCTATACCCTTGAGGATTTCCCTGAATATTGGGCAACGACTCAAAATAACCTAGCTGCTGCCTACAGTCACAGGATAAAGGGTTCGCGGGCCCAAAATCTGGAACGGGCGATCGAGTTTTTTCAGGCTGCTTTAACTGTCTATACCCTTGAGGATTTCCCTGAAGATTGGGCAGAGACTCAAAATAACCTAGCAGTTGCCTACAGTGACAGGATAAACGGTTCGCGGGCCGAAAATCTGGAACGGGCGATCGAGTTTTATCAGGCTGCTTTAACTGTTCGTACCCTTGAGGATTTCCCGTTCAATAATGTATTAACATTAAATAACCTGGGCTGGGCTTATCTTGACAAACTAAACTACATCAACCAAGAAAAATCAGAAGACACAAAGCAAAAAGCAGCAACTCTCCAAAGTGCCTACAATACCTTTAAGAATGCCATAACCGGAGCCGCCAAACTGCGGAAGTTGGAATCGGGGAATGAAACCAAGCAAAAACACGACTTGCAGTGGGATAGGCTTTACAGGGGTATGGTGCAGGTATGTCTCGATCGCGAAAGCAACCAAGAAGCACTAGAATATGCCGAAGCCAACAAAGCCCGCAACCTTGCAGAAGTAATCGCCCAAAAACAGGAAATCCCCAAAACCCTAGCACCCATCACCTTCAGCGAAATTACCCAACTCCTCACCCCAAACACCGCCCTCATTGAGTGGTACATCACCAACGCAGAAATCATCACCTTTGTCGTCACTTACCCCGACGTGCTGACAGTGCACCGCCACCGTCAATGGGATGAATTAACCGATTTATTTATTAAATACCGGCAAGCCTACAAACAAAGCAAAACCCACTGGCAAAAGCAACTTGCTACCTATCTCCAACGCCTCGCAGACATCCTCCAAATCACCACAATTCTGCCGCCATCAACTACCCGCTTAATCCTAATTCCCCACTGGTTGCTGCACCTGTTCCCCCTCCACGCCCTACCCCTAAGTGACGGCAAATTCTTATTAGATAGATTCCTCGAAGGCATTCAATACGCCCCCAGTTGCCAACTCCTGCAACAGATTACCATCCACCCAAATTTTGACCAACTCCTCGCCCTGCAAAACCCCACCTCGGATCTGAATTACACCGATTTAGAAGTTACCAGCATCGCCCCCAAATTCGCGATCGGTCAAATTCTCTCCGGCGATGAAGCGAGTAAAACAAATCTCCTAGAAAAGTATCTAGATCGGTTAGAAAACGCCCACTGCGCGCACTTTTCCTGTCACGGCTCCTTTAATCCCGACGATCCGCTAAAATCGTTTTTGATTTTGTCTGGGGGTATCGTAGGGGAAGAACCCCCCCAGCCCCCCTTGCTAAGGGGGGAGCAAGATGTTGTTAAAGTCCCCCTTGTTTCCAAGGAAGAACCCCCCCAGCCCCCCTTGCTAAGGGGGGAGCAAGATGTTGTCAAAGTCCCCCTTACTAAGGGGGATTTAGGGGGTTCCGAGCGCTACGTGGAATGGCGCGAAGGCAAAACAGCCGATATTAACAATTGTCTAACATTAGCAGACATCTTGCTATTGCAATTCAAACATTGCCGCCTAGTCGTGCTTTCCGCCTGCGAAACTGCACTCATTGACACCAATAATCGCTCCGATTATATTGGATTGCCGACAGGATTTATCCACGCCGGAGCAATGGGAACCCTAGCCAGTCTTTGGGCTGTCAACGACCTCTCCACCGCGTTGATAATGGTAAAATTCTATGAATTGCTACAACCTGGAGTTAGCATCGGTAAAGCCCTCCACGATACCCAGCGCTGGTTTAAGTCGGCCGCGACTTCAGATTTGCTAACATGGGTAAAGGAATCCGATAGCTTTGATGCCGATCGCAAAGAATATACTGAAGAACTGCTAAGACGTTACAATGATGATGAAAAACCCTACGGCGATGTTTATCATTGGGCAGCGTTTTGTGCGATCGGATTATGATACTCATGGCTAGCCAGAAACCGGGTTTTTCACGACAATACTGTGCTAAAATGTTCAAATTCGATAAAAACTCGCTTTCTTTACACTGCGCGCTATCGACCTATAATTAAAACGTACAAATAGAGACTATCGCCGAAGCTCAACAAATACCAGCCGAACAAAATTAATCAAACTACAGGTTGAATCGGTTTCAAATTCCAGTAACATTCATTCGCCAGTAAAATTTATGATGAAAAGCGTGATTTTCTTGGAACTTTATAACGCCATTACCACAAACCCGGAGATTCTTACTCCGCCATTTATTGAAGAATTACTCAAGACAGTTTTACCTTTAGCGGAGTCTGAGACTGATGATAAAGTTGTCAAAGAAGCGATTAACAACCTTTATCGAAATTTTACAGAGGTGAGAGATAGGATTGGCGATGTGAGAAAAAATCTCGATGATGCCGAAGCAGAAGTCACGCCCGGTTATGAAACACTCATCAATACATATCCCGATATCAAAAAACTAGAAGCAAGCTTGAAAAAACGCATTGACAAAGCAAATGCTAAAAATTGACCATCCCCAAATCTACATCTACAGCTACCAACTCAGCCGCGAAAGCAAAACCGAAGTCAAATCTATCTGGACTTGGGCTAATAATATCTGGCAACATTTCAGCCACGAAAAAGAGCTAAATTTTTCCCAAGCCAACCTCGGTTATCCCCTCACTAAAGTCAAGAAATTCTCGCATTCAAATAAAATTGATGGTTCCTTCAAGTTTTGCCGTCTGGATGATAGCGAAGGCATTTTAGCAAGAATTGGCAGCCCAGAAACGGATGAAAATAAAGATATAGATATCGCAGCATTAAAAGATTTTAATGTTAATAATCTCATGCTTGCTGAGAGTTATGAAGATTGGCTGGGACAGACTATTTTTATTACCTACAAATTACAAACCTATCAACCTCGCACTAAAAAATACCTCCGCCAAGTTGCGGATGAATGTTTAAAGAATCTGTTCCCCGAAGCATCTGTGCGTCTACCTTTTTACCGCGATACTGAGTTACTGGGTTCTCCAATTTTTGAGTACAGTTCGCTCAAAAGTCAACTACAAGTCTTTGTTTATCTGGTTGACGATGAGATTGAGGAAAAATTAGGGCAAATTCTTCAACCTTTATTTGAACTGTTTTATTACCGCCATAAAATCACTACAGCTTTTCTGGATAGCCGCAAAAATTATGATTTACTCAAGGGACTATATGCAAAAATTGAGGGGATAATCGCTAACTTAGAAACAAAAATCCCTCAGTTTGAATCGAACAATGATGTTGCTTCCCAGGAAAAGGTTAATACAGATGAGTCTTTAACCTCTCTGAAAATCACACTCAAACAGTTACTTCGAGAAAGTTTGGATTATGAAAGACTATTAGAATCTCTGGAAGATTTTAATAATACGATTAATATTCATGTTTACAATTATCAGGAAAAGCTGGCTCAAATCTGTGATAAATGGCAAGCCTCAACCGAAGATTTAACAACATTCAAGTTTTTTATTGATAGAAATTCTCCGTATTTTGAAAGACAAATTCAGGGTGATTTAGGATATTTCAAACATGGCACTGATTTGATTAAGATTGCGGTCGATTTGGTGGCGGGGATTGTAGATATTGAACAAGCAGAAATCGATCGCTCCCTAGAAAGAACCATTCAAATACTCGGTACTGGATTAGGGGCTGGAGGCATTGTGGTGTCTGCGGTTGCGAATTATGTAGAGAGAGACATAGTGTTCAGAATACCTCAAAATGGCGATCGCATTCATCCGGCTGTAGCTAGTCTGTTGTGGAGTCTCTTGGCGGTAATTGTGGTTTCGGGATTGGTGGGCTGGATTAATGGTGCGTGGAAAATCAATAAGTACAGATGGTTTGGGCGTAAGTCTGAACCTCCGAGATTCCCCGATTCCCAAAGTCCACCAGTTAATGATATGTTACAGGAAGCGGCGGAAGTGCGATCGCCCACTGAACAAGAATAAAACTCAACCATTACCGTTAATGATATGTTACAGGAAGCGGAAGAAAGACTCGGCGGTTGAAACCGCGTCTATACAAACGATGTCCGCCGGACGCCGACTAAGAGATAAGAGAGAATTTAGAAGTGTTGAAATCCTCGATCGAGCTTTAATAGAGCATTAGGATAAATACCGCTGCTATCAGTTAACCAGATATCGGTGCTATCCGTAGCGGTTCCCACAATCGCGGCTCCATTTCCTATTTTTTCTACCAATAACTCAGCATTTGCGATCGGCAAAAACAGCACTAACTCGAAGTCTTCACCCCCGTACAAGGCCCAGTCTAAAGCTGTCTCGGTGGATACAATTTCGCTGAAAATATCGGGAATTGGTAGTTTTGTGCGATCGACTTTTGCGCCAACACCGCTAGCCTGACAAATTTGAATAATCGCATCAGCTAAACCGTCGCTGCTGTCCATTCCGGCGATGGAAAACTTACCCGCAGAATCTAAAATCTCCCAAACAACCGGCAAAACATCGAGTCTCGGTTTAGGGCGCTGGTGAGCGAGAATTAAAGAAGCTCGATCGACTTCTGTAAGATTTTGCCCGAATTCTGGATTTAACAGCAATTCTAATCCCGCGCGGGAGGCTCCGTGAACCCCAGTAACAACAATCGCCCACCCCGATCGCGCATTTGACCGACGAATGGTACGATCGCACTCAACCTGTCCGAAAGCAGTAATCGCCACCGTCACCACCGGCGATCGCACAACATCGCCACCGACGATCGGCGTATGATATTCTTGCAAGCAAGCCGTCATGCCCCGATAAAAGTCTTCTACCCACTCCACAGCCGTATCCCCTGCCACAGCGAGGGCTACAGTCACCGCCAGAGGCTTTGCTCCCATAGCCGCGAGATCCGACAAATTCGCTGCTGTGGCGCGCCATCCTGCGTAATAAGGCCCCGTAGTGCGATCGCTGAAATGCACTCCATCCACCAACATATCGGTAGTGATAGCGAGAGATTTGTTGGGAGTTGTAGCCATGACAGCGCAATCATCACCCACTATCTCTGCAGGACAGAATTTTTGCAATATTCTTAAAAGGCCTTGTTCACCGATATCTTTAACTTGCATAAATTTGAATTAGTCGATCGCACTTTCTCACTTCACCATTCCTTACCCGAACTCGGTGGCAAGCGCAACCTAGGAAACCTATAAAAAGTATCCCCTTCATCATCTACCTCTAACACCGCCGAAAAAATCTTCACTTGCCGAGTTAAATACTGCTGAGCAACTTCTGCCTCAACCCTAGCATTAGCTGCCAGTTGAATCAACGAAATTTGACTGTTTTGAGTTTCCAACAACTCATAAAAAGCCTCATCCAACCGCTGTTTTTGCTTGCTCTCATTCACACTTTTGACAATCAGCAATCCTGTGAATCCGCCCAAACCTATTACCAATAAAAATTGTAAAATAGCCATATTCTAGACTTAATTCCTAATTTCAATAACGAAACTATAAAAATTATCTCTTTTTCGAGCCCGCTGAGGCGAAATTTATCTGTGCAGAAGCGATTTCAATCTCTTTCACCACCATCTAGAAACGATTTAAATCGCAGTCACTCTTGATTTTTTAGCCCGCACAGGCGGGCTTTGTTGGTGTAAAAGCGATTTCAATCGCCGTCACTTTTGACAAGCAGCGATTTCAATCGCCGTCATTAATTAAACTTGAGGTCGCACCAAATTTTCGATTCCTTTAACTACCTTAGCAGATACAATCTTGTCTCCCTGCTTCAGTTGCTCCAAAACTTCTTTTCCTTCAATCATGTAACCAAAAACAGCATAGCGGCCGTCCAACAAATTCAGACCTGCGGGCGTGAGTTCAGGTTCAAACAAGAAAAAGAAAAACTGAGAAGAAGCGCTATCAGGGTCAGTTTCTGTACGGGCCATGGCCACAGTACCAAAAGCAGAAAAAGGCAAAACAGGTTCGTCGCGATAACGTCCCGCATCTTCTAGAGTAATCCCGTAAATAGGTTCTTTTTCGTCCCTGACGAGCACTTCTAGCGGCACATTCCGGTATTTGCCAGTAGCTGGGTCAATAAAACCGACTTCCTTGCCTTCGGGGTCTCCGGTTTGCAAAACGTAGGATTCTTCCGATCGAATAAACGGCAAACCGTCATAAAAACCTCGATCGACCAAATCCACAAAATTACCAGCCGTAACCGGGGCGCTGTAGCCGTCAACCACAACAGTAATTTCCCCTTTTTCAGTTTGTACAGCCACAGTAGCGCGCCCTTTTAGTTGAGGCAGATTAGCATACTTGGCAGGCACTTCAAACGGAAACTTTGTCACCATCAATTCTTCGATTTCGCCTACCGAACCTAAGATTGTGGCTTTCAAGTCAATCACTTTGTCCCTGTCTTTAGCCTCAACAGCCTTTTCCAGTTGAGCAACTTTCTCCTTGACTCCTGCAACTAGCGCCTCAGCTTCCGGCTTTTTGCCATCGGGAATACTCTCTAAAAGGTCAGATTCCCGAAGGTTGAGAATCCTGGAAGCCTTGCTGACATCACTGCTAATGGGCCCCCAACGTTTAGACCGTATGTGGTTGCCAATGTCTTCGAGACTAATTTGCAACTCCCGCACAGTCTGATTGTCAATAGGTAAAGCGAAGCGCAGCAGCGCCCGGCCGTCCGTAATCGCATTACCCGCAGGCATACTGCTGCTGGGGCGTTTGGCATGGGAAACTGAACTGAAACTCAGGGAGAGAGTGAACAGCAAGAGCGCTAAAGCGACGGTTTTGCCCCAGCGCTTGCACGTATCGATCGAGAAATTAGGCCAATGCAACATAACTTTAACTTTTATTGCCTCTCTTATCTTCCCACAGCGCTGCCCGCCCTCTAAGCTGCTACCCATCTAAAGTGTCTGTTGGTTTGGCTGGGGAGGATTTGCCCACTAACAACAGTCAACAGTCAACTGACAACAGCCCACTGCCCACTGCCATTAACATTTCAGTAAAGCACTTGCTCCCTTTGAACGGTAAAATAAAATGCCAATTGCTTTTTTGATGCCGTCAGCTAAACTGCAGCTTTAACCTGACCCGCTCAAAAACGGATACAATCCCCAGACTCCTGTCGTGGAGAGATCAAAATTTTAGACCAAGGTTCAATCTCCCAAATTCATCTGTGGAGTAAATCTAAAATCTAAAATCTAAAATCTAAAATCGACTGACTGTAGTTCCCCCGTGCCCCAAGGCGACGGGATTGCCCGCAAAAATTTATATGATCTCTAGTAACGACTTTCGACCAGGTGTTTCAATTGAATGGAATAACGGCGTGTGGCGGGTTATCGAATTCCTCCACGTCAAGCCAGGAAAAGGCTCGGCTTTCGTGCGGACAAAATTAAAAAACGTCCAAACCGGAAACGTAGTAGAACAAACCTTCCGGGCGGGCGAGACTTTGCCTCAAGCCAACCTGGAAAAGAGCGTGATGCAACATACCTATAAAGAGGGCGACGAGTTTGTCTTTATGGATATGGAAACTTACGAGGAAAGCCGCCTCAATGCTAAGCAAATAGGCGATCGTGTCAAGTACCTCAATGAAGGTATGGAAGTCAATATCCTTCGCTGGAACGACCAAATCCTGGAAGTGGAACTGCCCAACTCTGTCGTCTTGGAAGTGACACAAACCGATCCTGGAGTCAAAGGAGATACTGCCACTGGTGGCAGCAAACCCGCCATCCTCTCCACTGGCGCTCAGATTATGGTGCCTCTATTTATTTCCATTGGAGAACGGATTCGGATTGATACTCGTGAAGACAAGTACCTCGGCCGAGAGTAGAAACGAGGGAGGAAAAGGGAGTTTTTAGTTCTGAGTTATGAGTTAAAGAAGTCAAAATTCAACACTCATCGCTCACAGCTTAAAAACTGGCCCTTTTGCCTCCAAACTCGCTGAATTATCCTAGCTTCGCCTGAACCAGAATTTTCAATTTTCAATTCTTAATTACCCTTGAATCTGCTGTGCAACTAGACTTAAACCAGCTTTGCGAACTGCTAACTGTATTAGACAAAACTGGCATTTCGGAACTGACCTTAAAAAGTGGAGAGATTGAACTGACAGTACGCAAAGGCATTCTGACAAGTTCACCAGCAACCGCTGCTGCGCTCCCTGCTGCCGTGCCTACAGTCGCTCCCATCGCGTTGGGTGCTGTTGCTAGCCCCACCTTAGCGTCACCTCCTGCTGTCCACCAAAATTTAGGAGCCGAGTCTGCTGAGACCCCGGTCACCGCCCCTGTCGCTGTACCTGCTGCCGTACCTGCTTCTGTCGATACGAAATGGGTGCCCATTATCTCGCCCATGGTAGGAACATTTTATCGCGCTGCTGCTCCCGACGAGCCACCTTTTGTCAATGTGGGCGATCGCATCAAGGTCAATCAGACAGTCTGTATTATCGAAGCGATGAAGCTGATGAACGAGATCGATGCGGATGAAGTCTCCGGTCAAGTGATGGAAATTTTAGTTCAAAATGGCGAACCTGTCGAATACGGTCAAGTGTTGATGCGAATTAATCCGGATTGAAGGATTACTTTATTGTTATGGACAGAATAAATGCTAATATTTCCCGATCACTTCTCTCCGGTGAGTTTGATGAAGTCATCCCAGCCTGTCCCGCAAGAGGTCGTACAACAAGTTGCTGAGTATTTCAGTATTTTGAGCGAACCCATGCGTTTACGAATTTTGAACTTGCTTCGCGACGGCGAAAAATGCGTGCAAGAATTGGTGGAAGCTACTCAAACGAGTCAAGCCAATGTTTCTAAGCACCTAAAACTCATGCTCCAAGCTGGTATCCTCACTCGCCGGAGTGAAGGGACTTCAGCTTATTATAAGGTGCAGGACGAGTTAATTTTTGAGCTGTGTAATATGGTGTGCGATCGGCTTGCTAGCAGGATCGAACAGCAAGCCCTACACTTTCGGGCATTTAGCCTAACTACGAAGCACTAAAAATTAGTTGCCAGTTCTCAGTCCTCAGTCATGAGTCATCAGTTATCAATTCCTACGATCGGCCTTCAGACCGATGACTAATGGCTTGTAACTAATGACTCATAATTGCTAAAGGGGAAAATTTTTGTCAAAACTTTGACGGGTACTCGGCTGAGCCACCTCCAAACCTTCGCCGCCTAAAAGTTCTAAAGGCTTCCCTTCCACCGAAATCCAAACCTTGGTATTCGGTTGTAAACTCGTAGCGGTATAGATAACTTGCCCTAACCGGCCAGTCATCGAATTGCTCCCTCCCCCCGAAGTAAATTCGGCTGACAAATCGACATAAACTCCGTCATTCTTAACACTTAAACCCCTGAGTTTTGTCCCCTTAGGAATTTCGCTAGAAACAGTTCCATCCTTCGGCCCCGCCAACAAACTATTAAAAGCAGCTTGTAAAGCTGCATCAGGCTTGTCAGCTTGTTTGACCGCTACTTTCGTAGGAACTCCCTCAAATTTACCGCTGGCATCTTTAACCCAGTAGACTTGCACTGTCTGGACATCCGTCTGCGGCAAAGGCTTTGGCTGCGGCGACTTTGGGACTAGAGCCTGCGGAGTCTGAGCTTGCGGCGTCTGAACCTGCGGCGTCTGAACCTGTGGCGTCTGAACCTGTGGCACTTGTACAGGATTTGGAGGGGGTACCGGGATAACTACAGCAGGAGATTCCGCAGGGCTTGGGGACAGCGACGGAGCGGTAGTTTGAGCAGAAGACTGCGTAACTGCAGGGGTTGGCGAACGGTTCGCGGTCCACCAGGCAATGCCCCCTCCTGCCAGTAAAGCCAACCCGCAAACACCAGCAATGACGGGTGTGGAGACGCGGCGTACTTCTTGTCCATCTTTCATAATACAAATTCTCCTTACAGATAGAGCGCTTGGGACGGTGAGGAGCGACTCCCGATCAGCTACATTTGTCTATGGTTAGATTCTGGAATTGACACAATTGCATTGCTGCTAGCAAACACTTTATAGCAAGCCCAACATATCCTGAATCCGACTATTGGAATCCTAGACCATAATATAAGATTTCGCCCGTGGAGTATGTCACAGTATCTCGATCGGCCTAGTGGCTATGTTCTATAGTAATCATAAAAAACTAAAGAATAAAGGAAGAAAAAATAAGTAAAAAGGAAGAAGGAAAGCAACGAATGGATGTAACGGAGGTAAGGGGGTAAGGGATTTAAGGGATTTAAGGGATTTAACGGATAGAAGCAGGTCTCTAAAAATATTTTGCCCAAACAAAAAGCGCCCCTATTACTAGGAGCGCTTTTTGTTAATCGATAGCTAAAACTTAGCCATTGATAGAAGGAGCAACCAAAGCTACTGGAGTGACTTCACTAGCAGCCAAGTCGAGCGGGAAGTTGTGAGCGTTGCGCTCGTGCATTACTTCCATACCCAAGTTAGCGCGGTTGATCACATCAGCCCAAGTATTGATGACACGACCTTGAGAGTCGATAATCGATTGGTTGAAGTTGAAACCGTTCAAGTTGAAAGCCATCGTGGAGATACCCAAAGC
>NZ_JAUBQU010000293.1:0-1325 GCF_036701435.1 Microcoleus sp. Pol12A5 | reverse complement strand
GCTTTTATTTATAACCTTTGTCGAGCTCCATTGATTAAATATTCTGATTTGTTTTTGGGAGTCGCTCTGCAACTTTTCACCGAGAGGTTCGGGCTATTTGTATTCGCTGAGTACACATAGCCAGGGGGCTAGTGAAAGTCCCCGTTATAATAACGGCCGATACTTCAGGCAACTAACTGGGCGCACAAGTTGTCTTCGAGCTCCGATTCTTGGTAAGCCATGCCCTTCATCCCTTGCAGAATAATACTGCGCGTATCCGAACCCTCCTCGTGCAGCTTCAACCACTGCTGGGCGGTGTTGCCTTCCCGGAGAATCTTTTTGAGCGGTGAGAGAAAGCAGCTAAAGCCGCGTTTTTTGGCTATAGGCCACACTTCTCGGTAAATTTCCTCAATCCAATCTCGTGCCAGAATAGTTCTGCCGTCTTGCCAATGGGTGAGTTCGGCATCCAAACTTTGCCGGGATGCAGCAATTTCGTTGGCGTCTGCGAGGGCAACTAAGTCTTCGTTACGGGTGGCCACCGGCAAAGTGCTGAGTTCTAAGGGGTCTAAGCTGGGGTCTTCCATCATCTGCCAAATGCGAGCTTCTAGTAGGGCAGTGATAGCCAGCAGAGCTAGAGGATTGACCTCAAGGTCGCAAATTCTCAGTTCGAGGCGGTTGAGACAGTAGGGGCGACGATCGCCATTTGGTCGCACTGCCGACCACAGATGACGGACGTTTTGCATAGTACCGAGTTCTAGCTGTTCTTCAGTCCACTGAATGTAATGCTTGTGACTTTCAAACAAGGGGACGATGGCGGGAGTTTTGGGAAACAAACCCCACCGAGTGGAATGATAGCCCGTGACTTCGCCGTCGAGGAAGGGGGAAGAGGCGCTCAAGGCAAGGTATAGCGGTGCTTCGACGCGGGCTAGGCGGATGGCGCGCATCAGCATTTCTGGTTGGGAGATGCCGATGTTGATGTGAATGCTGGCGGTGACGACTTTGGTGCCGTAGGTTTGCTCGATGTAGGTGTGGTAAGGGTTGTTGGGATCGGATCTGTAAAATCGATCGCTCCCTCCGAGAGACAAGGTACTTCCCGGCAGCAAGGTATAGTCGCCCAATTGTTTGAGATACTCGCGCAGCCGGACTCGTGGCTTGACTAAGGCACACAACAGGCGATCGTAGCTGCACAGGGGGGCGGTCGTGTACTCCACATTGCGGCTATCAGGCTCCCGGACGAATCCCTCTAGATCGGCGACTATGCGATCGGAGAGACCGACAACCTCACCTTCGGGAGTGCCGGTATACATTTCTACTTCAAAGCCTTTTGATAGCAGCACGTTTGTTCC
>NZ_JAUBQU010000158.1:0-11007 GCF_036701435.1 Microcoleus sp. Pol12A5 | reverse complement strand
AATTTTAATAATTTTAGGAATCGCGTATTAGCTTGCTGGTCTGATTAGATAAACTTATAACCATAAGTTCAGGAGAGCCTTGGGAATTAAAGAGTTAACAAGTTTTGAGTTGAATCATCTGTTAGGTAGAAAATAGCTCTAAAAAAAGCGAAAAGTAAGATATAATCCCAAACCCTTTTTTTTGTGCTATGTTCTTAGAGAAAGGCAAGTTTGCAAAGTCAAAAGCCAGTCCTCGGCGGTGGCCAACCATGGGGACTGGCTTTTGCTCCAATTTACCCAGGAGATTTATCTAGTATGTTGCAAGAAAAACGTCTCAAGCCGTGGACTATAGTTCGCTCGCTTCCAAATGTGGAAAAGGTGGTTGTGGGTGAGTTTCGCAGTTGGTCTGATGCAGACGGTCACTTGAAAATTCTCAAGCGGATGGTGCCGGCGGATCGATTGAGTGTTGTTTTCGATCCGATAGTTCAAGCGTAACGTCGCTGGTAAATTGATCAGCGTGCGATCGCTCTTTGAGCTAAGCGATCGCCTCTTTTTTTTGATACTGTTTTTTTACATAAAAAATGCGACTGCTAAAAAAGCGATCGCAACTTGAATCATTGTCCTTAACTGCGGCGAATTTCAGTAATTTGGTCGGCAACATCCAAAATTATTTGCGGCATGGATGGCCCGGTAAAAATCATATCCAAATGATGTGGCTTGTTGTCAATCAATGCCACCACTTCGGCTTCGGGAATCAATCCCAAATTAACCGCTAAACTCAATTCATCGAGAATAACTAAGGAATAACGACCTTCGCGCACCGCATTTTGAACATACTGCCACAATTGTTCGATCGATCGCGTCTCCAGCTCATCTAAATCAGCATTCTCAATGCAGCGTGACAAATCGCAGCGCACCCAATCTAAATTTTGCCCCAGCCGCACCGGATGCTGATGCCCTTGATTAATTCCCCCTTTGAGGAACTGCACCGCTAGCACGGGAGATCCTTGTCCTGCAATTCTGAGGGCCTGAGCCATGACACTGGTAAAAAAGCAGCGGTGCGGGCCTGTAAAGACTTGCACCAGCCCTTGAACTGTGTAGGGCAAGCTGTGGTTTAAATTGAGTTTAGGGGTTTGTAACTGAGCAACCATAGGGCAATATTTAATCAGCAACTAAGTCTTGAGTGCAGCTCCGACCTTGGCGTGGCTGAAGCCTGCTTGACAATATATAGTGTACGGGGCCGAGTGCACATCGGATCGAACACTATATATACAAGTTGTCAAAAGCTCGCGACAGTGGCATTCGCAGTCGTTTGTTCGATTTTTGAACTCAATTAGCACTTACGCAGAAACGGGGTTTTTTACCAAAATACGGCGTGGAGCTTGACATTTATACAGTTATAGGGTGAAAAACCAAGGTGATGAGAGCCTTGTGGCGTCCAGGGCTTTGAAGAAAAAGTACACACATCGCGTAAAATTTGAATGTCGCGGCACTAGGAGCAGAGACTGTGAGAGTGGTGATTCTGGGAGGGCCAGGAGCGGGAAAGGGAACTCAGGCTGAACTACTGTGCAGCAATTTGAGCCTTCCTTTGCTGGCTGTGGGGGACATTCTACGGGAGGCGATCGCAGAAGATACAGATTTAGGCAAGCTGGCGGTGTCTTATGTCGAAAGAGGGGAATTAGTTCCCGACGCAATTATGATTGAATTCTTTCGCCGTCGGCTGCTGCTGTGGGATGTCTTTAATGGCTGGGTGTTGGAGGGCTATCCGCGAACGGCTTTTCAAGCTGAGGAGTTGGATTTTTTATTAGAGGAGTTGGCGCAGGAGCTAGATTGGGCAGTTTGGCTGAAAGTGCCGATCGAGGTTTTGCTGAGCAGGTCGATCGAGCGCGATCGATCGGATGACCACCCTAAAATTTTACAGCGTCGGCTCGATTTGTTCCACGAATGCACTCTTCCTCTTTTAGAGTATTACGAATACCGCAACAAATTGTTAACTATTGATGGCGCTCAACCCCCACAACAAGTCCAGCAGGATATTCTCAAATTAATCGAGGCTAAGGGCTAATCGTCATAGCATTTTAGATTTTAGATTGTAGATTTTAGATTGAATGACTGCATATTTAACGCATGAAAAAAGCCGGAAGATTAATACCAAATTTTAAATGTTTAATGCCCAATTACCCATTACCAATTACCTAAATATTATGTCTTTCCAGCGTCCCGATGGCAGACAACCAAATCAACTTCGTCCGATTAGTTTCGATCGACAGTTTACTAAATTTGCTAGCGGTTCCGTGCTAGCAAAAAGTGGCGATACTCAGGTACTTTGCAGCGTTACAATCAAGCCGGGAGTGCCGAGATTTCTGGAGAATACCGGACAAGGTTGGCTAACAGCGGAATACCGAATGTTGCCTGGTTCTACGCCGCAGCGACAAGAGCGGGAATTTATGAAATTATCGGGACGGACTCAAGAGATTCAGCGGTTGATTGGGCGCAGTTTGCGATCGTGCTTGGATATGCAATTATTGGGAGAACGCACCATACTTGTCGATGCCGATGTTTTGCAAGCTGACGCGGGGACTCGCACGACTTCAATTACTGGCGGGTTTGTGGCTGTGGCTGATGCTTTAAATAAGTTGGTGCAAAAAGGTGATTTGGTGCGATCGCCCATTATTCGTCAAGTGGCGGCCGTGTCTGTCGGACTGTTGGAAGGCGAGCCATTTTTAGATTTGAATTATCTTGAAGATGTGGCGGCAGAAATTGATTGTAATGTGGTAATGAATGGAGATTTGAATATCATCGAAATTCAGGGAACTGCGGAAGAGGGAAGTTTCAGCCGGAGTCAGTTAAATCAAATTTTGGATTTGGCAGAAACGGGGATTCAGGAATTGTTGGAGGCTCAGCGGCTGGCTTTAGTGGAGTAGGTACATCTAGTTACTGATATATTTAGTCGCGATTTTCCTGTAAATTTGCTTTTAGTTTTTGTACTTCTGTTAATAGCTGGAGTTTAGACTAAAAAATGGTCGCAGCTAAAACTAGCTGCCTTTGAATAGAAGGCAAGCTGTTGCTCAAAAATTCAATAGGTAGAAGATTAAACAGCTAATATTGAACACTTTTTGCGTCGAGAAACCCGTTTTTTAACAGTGGGATAGCACGGTGACTTAGTACGTACTTTTCCTTTTTCCCAGCCGGGGGATTTTCCCCTCTGTTTAGGCATTTTCGTAGGAGTACCAATGTCAACTAAAACCGACAACATTGATTGGGCAACACGTCCAAGAGTTATAGTTATTTCAAATAAGTATGAGACTATTTAAAAATGAGGTAAAATGAATAAAAATAGTGAAGCCGCTAGGAAAATGTCTTACAGTATTGATTGAGAAAAAGAGTAGTGGATTATGTAGAAAATGGCGGTCGTATCGCTCAAGCGATCGGACTTTTTCAGGTAGTTGTGGCAACGATATATCGGTGGCTGGGTCGGACAGACCTTAGAGCCACACAGGTAAAAAGGCGTAAGAGAAAACTAGATGGGCAAGCCTTAGAAAAGGAGGTAAAAGAGAATTCAGATGCCAGATTAATCGACAGAGCCATGAAGTTTGGAGTAAGACCAAGTGCCATATCTTAGGCTCTTAAAGAAATTAAAATTACTCGAAAAAAAAACAACTTCGTTACCAGGAGAGAAACCGAGAAGCAAGAATGAAATACTACAGATATCTGAGAGAATTGATTAAAGTATCTGGAAGTCAAAGTCTGGTTTTTATTGATTGATGAGTCAGGATTTGAAGAGTTTCACGATTGTGCATTTGGCTGGTCAAAAAAAGGAAAAAAAAATCTGGTGAAAAGTCCGGCAAACGGGGAAAAAGAGAAAATCTAGTAGCCGGAAGACGCAAAGGAGAAAAGGACTTAATTGCCCCAATGGTTTTTACGGGAAGCCTCAATGCAGAAGGCTTTGAAGGGTGGTTATCTTTATATTTATTACCCTCTCTAACAAAGCCATCTATATTAATCATGGATAATGCACCGATTCATCGAAAAACAGCGATTCGAGAACTGCTAGAGGAAACGGGTCATCAAGTTCTTTTTCTCCCGAAATATTCTCGCCTATCTGAACGATATTGAACACGATTTTAGTGCCTTAAAGCGAGCCAGAATGTATGCTCCTCCTGGCACATCTTTAGATGAACTCATCTGTGCCTACTACGCTCAATAGTGTCTCTTTTTTATTTGAAATGACTATATTTATTACATCTTAGCAAAACTTAGCTTTACGAAAGGCACTTAGGGGATGAGAACGCCTCTGAAACTTTGATTATAAGAGCATTAAGACTGCTGAACTACGAAAAAGATAGGGGATTATTGACAGGTTTATTCACTCATATGATCGGTAGCGAGCGCCCGATGCAGCCTCATTTTCCACGAGAGAAACCCAAAAAACATCACCGAACACACCGACTCCGATCTTTTTTGAGGTATATCAACTCAAACCGTAAGTCTTGTAAGTCTTTCCACTTGCTTGTCACCCCGTCAAAACGCTCGCACCCGATCCCAGGGCGATCGCACCTTCTCACCCTCACTTTTCTACAACCTTCTCCTATCGCTTGCTTTAAAAGTTTTTGAAGTACGTGAAGCGAAGCTATCCCGTAGGGAATCGCCCTCCCACTCAAATCGCTTGCACTCCATCATACTTTCAAGGATTTTCGCTGCTGCTCCCTAGTAGGCACTCCATAAGCAGTATAAGGTCTAACATCAGGCGGTAGAAGTCCCAAAACAATTGATTCGGCAGGAACTCCCGCTGCAACTCACTCCTCAGCAATCAGGCGATCGGTATTATTTGCTTGAATCCACACCTGACCGTCAATAATATCAATATGAATCACGCAATGGTGAATACGCTGCTCATTAAACCAACCTATATTTATTAACATATAACGGTCATTTTCCAAATCAAAATTTATTTCATTTTGGATACAACTGTCAAAAATGGGAATCTCAGCGTATTCAGTAAGGAGATGCTTAACAAGTTTGCGATAATTATTTAAGCTATCCCTGGTACTATTTTCTCTATTTTTGGCTTGAAAAAAAAACACAAATTTAGGCGGTTATTATCTAGCAATATCTGACCAGATTTTTCTCCATCAAAAATCTCTGTAAAAGCATTTAGTGGAATTGCAAGATACAGTTGTGTTTCTGATTACGTCCATTTTAAGATGTCATAGTAAAGAGTATATTGACCCAAAGCTTGCTCTAAATCTGCAATTCTAGACTCTATGATAAAACTTTTAACTTCAACGGCTATTTTGCGATCGTTGTTCTCAGTAGCTAATAGCTCTTCGGCACCAAGATCAATAGGTTTCTCTTCGCCCAAGCCAAGGGATACGTATCATGGGTAGTTGTCCAGCCAGCCTTAATGAGAGCCTGTTTGACAACTTGATGATAAATGTCTCTTGCTGGCACAATCGCTCTCTTTTGCTATCGAGGTTGACACTGACTATTATAATGTGCAGAAGTCTCAACCATTATTCGAGAAATTCAATCTGAAACAACACGATCGCCCGTTAGCGAAGCCCTCGAAGAGGATCGCCCCACTAAATAGTCCTGAACCCACATCCAGGCCAGAAACCCGGCTTCTTCCTATATCTCTAGCCCAGAATCTGCGATTTTTCAGAGAAACCCCGTTTCTTCGCGTAACTCCTACCAAATCAAAATCTGGCAAGACGCTAAATATAATTAAAATTTGTTAAGATTAACTCGACCTCAGCGCCGGCATCCCATCCGCCGCTAAACCTGCCCTTCCCCAGTCCCCACAACAATGCTGCGACTCGAACACATCAGTAAAATTTACCCCACAGGCGTCGTACTCAAAGATGTCACCTGGGAAGTCAAGCCAGGTGATCGCATCGGCTTAGTCGGCGTTAACGGTGCCGGTAAATCCACCCAACTCAAAATCATCGCCGGCGAAATCGAACCCACCGCCGGGGAAGTTATTCGCCCCGCCAGCTTGCACATCGCCTACCTCTCCCAAGAATTTGAAGTAGATCCGACTCGCACCGTCAAAGAAGAATTTTGGCGTGCCTTCAGCGAAGCCAACGAAGTCCATGAATCCCTAATGCAAGTCCATCGAGACTTGGAAAACTCCTCTCCAGAAAATCTCGACGAACTGATCCACAAAATGGATCGGCTGCAACGGCAATTTGAAGGCTTAAACGGCTACGGTTTAGAAGCCCAAATCGAGAAAATTCTGCCCGAAATCGGATTTGAACCCGAAGATGGCGATCGATTAGTCAGCGCCTTCAGCGGCGGCTGGCAAATGCGGATGAGTTTGGGCAAAATTCTCCTGCAAAAACCCGACATTCTGCTACTAGACGAACCTACCAACCACCTCGACTTAGAAACCATCGAATGGCTGGAAGTATACCTCAAAGGGCTGACAACCCCAATGGTAATCGTATCCCATGACCGAGAATTTCTCGATCGGCTCTGCACTCAAATCGTCGAAACCGAACGCGGTGTTTCCAGCACCTACCTTGGCAACTACTCCTCCTACCTGCTGCAAAAAGCAGAAGCCAGAGAAGCCCAACTCAGCGCCTACGAAAGCCAGCAAAAAGAACTCGAAAAACAGCAAGCATTCGTAGAAAAATTCCGCGCCAGCGCCACTCGCAGTACCCAAGCCAAAAGCCGCGAGAAACAGTTAGACAAAATCGAACGCATCGAAGCGCCCACCGGCGGATTAAAAACTTTGCATTTCCGCTTTCCCCCCGCACCCCGCAGCGGCCGCGAAGTAGCAATAATTGAAGATTTGGTGCACACCTACGGCGAAAAAATCCTATTCTTGGGAGCAGACTTGTTAATTGAAAGGGGCGATCGCATAGCCTTTCTCGGCCCCAACGGCGCGGGAAAATCAACCCTGCTGCGACTTATTATGGGTTTAGAAAAGCCTTCTGAAGGTACAGTCAAATTGGGAGGTCACAACGTCATCCCCGGTTACTTTGAACAAAATCAGGCAGAAGCCTTAGATTTGAATAAAAGCGTGATCGAAACCATTCACGACGAAGTACCCGACTGGAAAAATGAAGAAGTTCGGACTTTGTTGGGGCGGTTCTTGTTTACCGGCGAAACAGTATTCAAACAGGTTGGCGCTTTAAGCGGCGGCGAAAAAGCCCGCCTAGCTTTGGCAAAAATGCTGTTGACTCCTGTGAATTTGCTAATTTTGGACGAACCTACAAATCACCTCGACATTCCGG
Source organism: Microcoleus sp. Pol12A5 (assembly GCF_036701435.1). Classification (NCBI taxonomy): domain Bacteria; kingdom Bacillati; phylum Cyanobacteriota; class Cyanophyceae; order Oscillatoriales; family Microcoleaceae; genus Microcoleus; species Microcoleus sp. Pol12A5. The sequence goes on along the minus strand of NZ_JAUBQU010000158.1, from coordinate 3,790 downwards.
CGAAAGAGATGATGGAAGAAGCGATTCAGAATTATGATGGTACCGTAATAATCGTTTCGCACGATCGCTATTTCATCTCCCAAGTAGCTAACAAAATTGTCGAGATTCGGGATGGAGAATTTCGCCCTTATTTGGGAGATTACCACTACTATCTCGATAAAATTGCTGAGGAAAAAGAGCTAGCTAAGTTAGCCAAACTTGAAGCAGAAAAAGCAGCTAAAAAAGCCGAAAAAGAGGCAAATAAAAAAGCTGCTGCTAAGCAGAAATAAACTTGTAACCCTCGCAGATAAACCTTAAATCTGCGTTTATCTGCGTGCATCTGTGGTTAAAAAAGAATTTGATTCTTAACTAACCCAAAATTCGATTAATCATTTGATTCGCCTGGGACTCGTAACTCCCACCAAACAAATTAAAATGATTTAAAATGTGATACAGATTATAAACATTTTTGCGTTCTTCATACCCTGAACCCAAAGGCCAAACCTGATTATATCCCCGGTAAAACTGCGCCGGAAATCCACCAAATAGCTCAGTCATCGCAATATCAACTTCTCTATCTCCCAAATATGCGGCCGGGTCAAAAATCACCGGTTCCCCCGCAGATGTCACCCCCGCATTTCCCCCCCACAAATCCCCGTGAACTAGCGAGGGTTGAGGTTCATAACCAGCTAACAATTCAGGAATCATCTCTAATAAACGTTCCCCTTGCGGAAAATGACCGCCCCGACGCCTAGCCAGTTTTAACTGATAACCAATCCGATGTTCTGCCCAAAATTCTGCCCAGTTTGCCGTCCAATTATTAATTTGTATAGTTGATCCGATCGTATTATTAATATCCCACCCAAAAACTCCCCTCCACAATCCCGAATTAGGCTCTTCTCTCGCGCTTAGCAAGGGGGGGTTGGGGGGGGTGTATTTGTGCATTTCGGCGAGTTTTCGCCCCATTTCTTCCCAAGCTCGATCGCCACCGCGACTTCCCAAATCCAGCCATTCCAGCACAATATAAGCTGAATTTCCCTCTATTCCCCAGCAAATCGGCTCAGGCACTCGAATCGTCTGGGTTTCCCCCATTTGCTGCAAACCCAGCGCTTCAGCTTCAAACATCGCGACTTGGGAAGCTTGATTGATTTTCGCGAAGTAAGCGCGGGAACTGCTGCTGATATAATAGCCTTGATTGATGCAGCCACCGCTGACAGAACGCCGATTGTCGAGAGAAAATGTTTCTCCGGTTGTTTCACAGATGTGCGCGGCAATTTTGTCCCACATAGCATCAAATCGTGTTGAGGGTTGAGGGCGATCGAAATTAGTTTAACAGGTATGGCAACTTAATCAGCAAAAACAACAAAGCCCCTATCTGAAGCTCAGAAAGAGGCTGTGTAATGTGAACCGCGACGTGCAAAGTCGCATTTGATGAGTAGAGAGCCGTCTCTCTCTGGGGTACTTCTCCTCAGTCCTCGTGTAAAAGACTCAATCCGAGTCCGGTCACAACGAAAGTAAGTAATAAAATCGTTGGAGTGCAGACCACACAAGCATCTAAGCTGATAGCCTAAATCGGTAGTGTATGCAAGAGGAAGAAAAGGAAGGGTTAACGATAAGTAAACGACTAATCTAGCTCCGTGATACACGAAAAGGTGAAATCAGGCTGGAACACCTTAACCAAAAGGTAAATAGCTGATTATTAGAAGTTTCGCTGTCTAATAAAGAAGTTCAAAAAGCTATCGGAGTATGAGCCGAACCCCAACCTTTTTCGCAGGTTATCAAAAGCGAAACACGGTAAGCCCAATAGACTCTCTCTTAAGGTCGAAACAAGAGAGTAAGCCAAGAGTAATCACAGCCGAATTGTCTAGGGGGTAAAGGAAGTCAGAGAAAGCGAACGCCCTGTGTAATGCAGAGGATAAGGGTTGAGGAATATCCCAACATGACACCGCCTGAAAATGGTAGCCCACTTCTGACATGTCTTAAACTATAAACAGGATTCAAAGAAACTAAACGGAGATTGAAAGATGGAAACCACTATGGTTATCGGAGACTCTGGACAACTTATACCAAGTTACTATGAAGTTGCACTAAATATAGCTTCAAGGATATAGTCCCAACCACAGAGAGATAAAACTTCTTCATTCGTGAGAGATTTGATAATTCTATTTACCTGTTCTTTGAGTTTATCTAAACTCGAATAATTTTCCCACTTGAGGTCTTTTTTTGTATGTTCCCACAATCTTTTAATCGGATTCAATTCAGGACTATATGCAGGTAAATATATTGGCATTACATGGTCATGCCAGTCTAATAATAGAGCTTTATGGAAGCTACCATTATCCATGATAACTAGATTGAAACTTTCTCAGTGTTTTTGACTAAATCCATTTAAAAACTCCTGAAAACAGTTATAATTAAGCTGAGCAAATTCTTGATAATATTGTTCACCTGTTGCTGGCTCTACGACTCCAGAAATATAAAAGTTTCCTCGTTTCCATTGCTTTTTTCCAATAGGTTTTACCCCCTTCAATGTAATCATTCTGCCCTGCATAGTAATCAATCCAAATCTACTCTCGTCTTGACACCATATCCTTACAGGCTTCGATTTTCTGAAATATTTAATCATTACTTTTATGAGCTCACATAGTTTTTTTTTGAAGCTTGCCTGCACCTCTTCGTTCGCTTTGTTACTTTGGGGTCTTGGGACGTTCAGGTGAGCTTTCAATTTATAATGAACTAGGTCATGTACAACTTTATAGCTCACTTTTATCCCGCATTCTTTTTCTAGAGCGCCAGTCCAGTAAAAGAGGTTGACAAAAAACATAAAATATGGTGCAAGCAAATAACTCATGATGTAGCACTGAAAACTCAAGTTGCTACGTGGTGGCAAGCGAAAACTACCAATACGAAATGTCAGCCTCCTTCTGGTTACCAATAGAGCAGGCTGGCGAATGATATAAAAATGTAATCTTCAACTAAAGTATCTTTTTAGTTAGGCAGATATCAATTGATTTTGAGTCAACATTCTTGCCAAAACATGAAGGTTGTGAACTACTGCCATCCGACGCAGATCGAAAAGATTTTTGCGTAACCCCAAATACCTAGCTTGATTTCCTTGCCATTGACTGATGTGAGCCAAACTGTGTTCGACACTGACTCGCTCTCTTAATTTTTGACGACCGAGTGCTGTGGTTTGACGCTCGCGCAATTCCTGCAATAAAGATTCATCTGGATGAAGGGAAACCGTCCGACATTTGTTACTAGCTGTACATTGAGTTCGCAGCGGGCAAGTCTGACATTGTTTTTGGGGAAATCGCACAGTTTTTCCCGTGACAAATGGTATGCTGATTCCATTGGGGCAGCGAATTACGCTCTCGTCCCAATCAAGATTGAAGGCTGTTTTATCAAAATATTTACCATGGCGGACTCGCCATGATTTACAAATTATTGTCAAGTCCGAGCCGCGTTCTTTGACCCAATGACTCGTTAAATAAGCGCGATCGATATGCAGCTCTCTTAGCTCCACATTTTGAAACGCTAAGTCGATTGCTAATGCTTCGGTAATACTTGATTCGGGAGCATTAGCAGGCGTCACTCCGACAGCTCTCACCATTCCTGTATCTAAGTCTTTTAGGATGTGGCGTTTGTATCCGTCAAATCTTTTTGAACGGCTTTTTCGTCCGTGTCTCATATCAGGGTCTGCAATGGCAATCCGGCGATTGGGAGCCACACCCTTAATTAGGGCTTGCTGAATAATCGAGCGCATATTGCGTGGCCTGGGTTTCGCTCGCACGATCGAGAATAAAGTGCA
>NZ_JAUBQU010000025.1:26138-68324 GCF_036701435.1 Microcoleus sp. Pol12A5 | reverse complement strand
TAAAATTTCTGCGATCGCATCCTTTTGCTCAGCTACTTTGCTGCTTCCTAGTTTTGGTAACAGCGACCAGGATAAAGCGATAGCTCTTTTCTCCCATACCGCCGGGCGCTCGTGAGTATGTTGATACAGCCCCCGCCAGGTGCGATCGATAACAATTGATCAAGTCTGACCCACTTGGCAATAAGTAGTTAACCAATAAGTAATAATGGGATACCAAATCCGCTCGCTCGTTAATTGAGGTAAACTCAAGAACCTTTGTAATTTGCGACGCCGACTTTCGGTAGTAATCGGGTAGGGAAACACAGAGGCTAATCGTTCTAACTTTACTTGTCTTTGAGATTGCAGCAGTTCGAGCAAGATGCCTAATACTAAAAACTGAGCGCGAGTTAAGTGTTGTTGGAGATGTGTCTGATAAAATAGGGGTAGCATATTTTTTGATAGGTCGTTGCGAACCTTCTTCTGACCTATCTTTTTTTACCACAAGTCGGTTAACACCTCACTCTATCTTGGTTGCGGCGGGGTTGTCACCCCGCCAGCTCATTTAGTGTATCTTCATAGTGAATTGGTATCACTAAGTGAGCGAATAGTTTTTAACCGTCGATAAACGCAAATGAACGCAGATAGTAATTAATTCTATCTGCGTTCATCTGTATTTATCAGCCACCATCTGCGGTTGCAAAATCAGCCACCAGCAACTGCTGGAACAATGCTGACTTCATCGCCATCTTGGAGAGCAGTTTTTGAGCCGTCCAAAAAGCGGATGTCTTCGCTGTTGACGTAGAAGTTGAGAAATCTGCGGGGCTCTCCTTTTTCGTCGCACAGGCTTTTTTTGATGCCGGGACAATTTGTTTCCAGCGATTCAATTAGTTCGGAAATGTTCTCGCCGGCGCATTCGATGGTGGCTTGATTGTTTGTAAATTTTTGCAGGGGAGTGGGAATTAAAACTTTGACGGTCATTTTTTTAGTCCTTAGTCAGTAGTCATTTATTAGTTATTAGTCCTCAGTCATTAGTCCTCAGTAATCAGTCAGTAGTCATCAGTCAACAGCTTAACAACCAATGACTAATGACTGCCGACTACTGGCTAATAGCTGTTAAACCGAAACTTGTTGCCATTCTAAGCGTTCCAGTGTGCGGGCGCGTTCTAGGGCGCGCTCGAACGCTTCTAGTTTCGGTTCGAGGGTGATGGGTTCGCCGATGTAGCCTTGAACTGCTTCTTGCGTTTTCAAACCGTTGCCGGTGATGTAAACGACTGTGGTTTCATCGGGATTGATTTTACCTGCTTCTACGAGTTTCTTCAAGACTGCGATTGTGGTGCCGCCTGCGGTTTCAGTGAATATGCCTTCGGTTTCTGCTAGCAGTTTCATGCCTTCGATGATTTCGGTGTCGCTGACGGATTCAATGTTGCCACCTGTTTTGCGGGCGATTTCCAAGGCGTACATACCGTCTGCTGGATTGCCGATCGCGATCGACTTAGCAATTGTATTCGGTTTCACCGGTGTGACGAAATCACGACCTTCGCGGAATGCTTGGGCGATGGGGGAACAGCCGTCAGCTTGAGCGCCGCTGAACCGAACTTTCTTTTCGTCCACTAAACCGACTTCGATGAATTCATTAAAGCCTTTGTAAATCTTTGTGAACAAAGAGCCGGAGGCGAGGGGACCGACGATGTGATCGGGCAATTGCCAGCCTAGCTGTTCGGCAACTTCGTAGCCGAGGGTTTTTGAGCCTTCGGAATAGTAGGGCCGCAAGTTGATATTGACAAATCCCCAGCCATGTGTATTGGCGACTTCGCAACAGAGACGGTTAACTTGGTCGTAGTTGCCGTGAACTGCCATGACAGTTGGATTGTAAATCAGAGTGCCGAGGACTTTGCCTGCTTCTAAGTCGGAGGGAATGAAGACTACGCAGTCGAGTCCGGCGTGGGCGGCGATCGCAGCCGTAGAGTTAGCTAAATTGCCCGTGCTGGCACAGGATACCGTTGTGAAACCCAATTCTCTGGCTCTGCTGAGGGCGACTGACACCACTCTGTCTTTAAAGCTGAGAGTGGGCATATTGACGGCATCGTTTTTAATATAAAGATTTTTTAGACCGAGGCGGCGCGCCAAGCGGTGGGATTTTAATAGAGGAGTCATGCCGGTGCCGACATCGATGACGTTATCTGTAGCGACTGGTAAAAATGCGCGGTAGCGCCATATCGAGTTGGGGCCGGCTTCGATGGTTTGGCGAGTGACGCTGCGGCGGATGGCGTCGTAGTCGTACTTGACTTCTAGCGGGCCAAAACAGCAATCGCAGACGTGCTTGGCTTGGAGTTCGTACTCTTCGCCGCATTCTTTACATTTAAGGGCTGTGAAGGTTGCTGCTGTGGATTGGGTTCTGGTCGCCTGGGTCATAGCTCAACTCTCTAGTTTTGCGATGTTTTCTTAGTCTTGTGCAAGATTAGCACGGTCAATTTAGCCCGTCAACTATACCCGATTTTTTTAGTCGGGATTGATTTTTCAGTTACTTTTGAGTTAAACAGCGGTGTATTTAACTTAGATATTTGGGCGGACGGGACGCTGACCCCACAAGGATTTGACTTGTTTTCTGGATCGGGCTGGGAATCCAGATTGTCAGGCCCGCACCCGATCCCGATCGAGTTCAAGGATGATTTGCCGACGAAATTGTTACAAAACTTAATAAACCTTTTTTGGGATCGCAATTGGGCAGTCGTGCGATCGAACACAACTACAAAACCTCGAATTTTTGATTAACCAACTTAACCTAGCCGCCGCTGACGGGGGGGATGAGTACAACTTCGTCGCCGTCTTGGAGGATGGTGTCGGGGGAGACGAATTCCAGGTTGAGGCCGAAGCGGGTGCGGTCGCGCCATTGTTCTAATTGAGGATATTGGGCGATCGAGCTTTCGAGCACTTGAGACACTGGGGTTTCGGGAGGAAGTTCTAATGTAAGTTCCGAAACGCCGTAGGCTTCACCGAAGGCGGCGAAAAGTTTAACGGTGATGGTAATCGAAGAGTTAGACACGGCTGTTGAGTGCGATCGACAGTTTGGCAATTATCAACTACACCATACAATTAATTAGGAATTAGGCGCGCCGAGGCTTAGAATTGAAAGCGGCAACCTCTAGTTAAGTTTTACCCCAGCGGGTAAAGATGATAGTTGATTGCAGCAAAAAGTCTTAACAAGATTGTATGCCGATCTCTCTCACCAACCAAGCGTTAGAAGCTGTTGGCATCCAGTTAGATGCAGCTAGCTAAGGTCTAGTTGGCTGCTGTTGAGGCTAATGCGAGAATAATTTTTGAGGATGCGGTATAGATACTTGACAGTAATTGTGGGAGAGTACAAAAAGCTCGCACTACATTTAGCGGGCAACAACGCAGACAATGCCTTGTCAACCCGCTTCTCTTGAATAAAAATCAGGTTATCTAGTGCGGCTTAGAATTGCAAAACCTTTGCCCTGCTTAGTAAGCTAGCAGTTCTATCTAAGAAGAATACTGAAGTTAACGCGATATAAATATATGGCAAATAACGATTTTAAAGTGCTTCAAATTATTGAAGCGAAAGGCTGGTATGCCTTTGGGAGTACCAAGCAAAGCCAGCACGTTGAGAGATGGGTAAGACCTGTCGTGTGTTGGGTTTTAATAGAAGATAAAAAAAAGCGACGGGTTGTGACAGCTACCGCTAGCTATCAGATCCAGATTGACGACAAAGAAGTCGAGTTCTTTGCCCACGAAAGCGAAATTCAAGATCTGGAGAGTCTCCCGAAGTCTGTCTCGGTATCGGAATTTCTGAAAACAGAAGATTGAGAGAAGGACAGAAGGAGATAATTTAACAAATCATTAATTATTCCTTAGTGATTCCTTAAACTTGCTGTCGGATTCTATTGGAATTAGAGGCAGAAGCTCTAGATTGGGGACAGGGGTAGACGAGGACAGGAGGAGAATTTATACTTTTGCCTTGCCTTCTGCATCTTGTTCCCAATGCCTCAAGTAGCCCAAAAAATAAAGAGGCCGGAAGATTGCTGGCAATGCCAACACGCTTCCGACCTTGCTGAATAACAGGGTATGCATATGTTTTTAAAGTATGGCAGGCAGGCTTTTGAGATATCAAGAGGACTATTGCAATCACCCACTTTTGCTTTCAGGCTGTGTTTGCAAGGCTGCAACTATTTTAGACTGAAAATTTGAAAATTGAGAGGGGCGATGGTTACAGGTTAAGGATTATAGCTATTTATCTGTAGCGGGTGCTACAAAAAATGGTGGCATTTGCGGACGATCGCACCTTCTCCCTAAATGGTGGGCACTCAAAGCAGAAAGTTCGATCGCCCGCTGCCACCGCTGCGACATCAAACCCCACTAGCGACAGGTTCAGGCATCTGCTGCCGCATCCGCCGCCCCAGCAGGGCCATCCGCACGCCGCCGGCAGGTCCTAAAGTCACCCCTCGGCGTTTGGCCTGTACGGGCTTTTTCTCGGCCAATACTAGGTCGAAATCCCGCAAAATGGTGGCCAGCACGAGTTTCATCTCCAACTGCGCCAGCGCCAAGCCGATACAGCGGCGGCTGCCGCCTCCAAAAGGCAAATACTCGTAAGGCGAGAATTGCCTCTGTAAAAACCGTTCCGGTTTAAATTGCAGGGGTTCTGGATACAAATCCTCCCGTCTGTGGGTCAAATAAATCGAGCCGACGACAACCGTTCCCGGTTCGAGTTGATGTCCCATCAGTTCCACGGGCCTGAGCACTTCTCGCGCAAACGTCAGCATTCCCACCGGGTAAATTCGCAGCGTCTCCTGACAAACTGCACTCAGGTAAGGTAAGCGAAAAATCTCCATCGGGTCGGGATTTTCCCCCAAACTGTCCAATTCTTGCAGCAACTTCTGGCGCACGGAGGGCAAGTGGTGAATCCAGTAAAACGCCCAAGCTAGGGCCGTTGCTGTGGTTTCGTGGCCTGCAAACAGCAGCGTCATCAACTCGTCGCGCAATTCTTCATTCGTCATTGGTTGCCCGTTTTCGTCACGCGCGGCCATCATTAAGCTGAGAATGTCGGTGCGATTGGCGTCTGGTTGCAGTCTGCGTTCTTCAATTTCCGCGTCCATCAGTTCGTCAATTTTCCGCTGCCGCTGTTTCATGCGTCCCCAAGGACTCCAAGCGCCCCAATCTTGCTGCATCCAGCCGAAAAACAGCATACTCGATCGCAGGGGAGAGTTGGTCATATCGAGGACTGAGGCAAGTAGGGGCCTGATCTCTTCCAATCGCGGCCCGTCATCCATGCCGAAGACAGCTTGCAAGATTACCCGCATGGTGACTTCCTGCATCGCGCTGCGGGCCACAAAAGGTCGATCTACCGACCATTTGCTGGCAACATCTTGAGCTATATCGCAAATTAGTTGGCCGTAATTCCGCATCCGTTCCCCGTGAAAGGGTGGCATCAATAATTGGCGCTCGCGTTTGTGCCTTTCTCCCGACAGCATAATCATGGATTGTTCTCCCATCAAGGGTTTTAGGATGCTGTTCAGGCGGCCTGGAGCGTGAAACGCGCTGCTATTGAGCATCTCCTGGACAGCTTGGGGGTGGTGGATCATCACCAATGGTTTCCCGTTGTTCACTTGAGCTGTGAAAATGTCGCCGTATTGTTTGGCACATTTATCCATGTATGTCAGCGGATCGCCGATCCATTGAATTAGCTGCACAAGGGGTGGAGCTTTGGGGCCGTTAGGTAGCGTCATAGGAATTACCGGGGTTTGGGTCACAGGACTTAGCAGCATCAAGAAATCTCAAACGGTTTGAAGGTTTGTTCAATCCCTCCCAACGCTTTTTTTTAAGGGGAGAATTGCGTAAGTCCCATCTCCAATAATTTTAATAGCTTATTCTCGAACGGTGCTCAAAATATCCTCTCCAAGCTCTGTAAAACGAACAGTTTTGATTTGCCAAGGAGCATAACTGGTTAAAGTTTGGCGCACGCCCCCGAACAAACCTAACATCTGACAACTGGACAGATTTTGCAATTTCTGCCGCGAATTTCCGGAGGCTCGCAGATCCACGGTAGCTATTCCGAGGTTGCGATCGATCTTGAGGCGATAACCAGCCAAACCAAGACTATCGAAAATCTGCTGCTTTAACACTTCATTAACCGCGGATGACATTAACTGTTTGTCTGGGCCTGTAACTGTTTCCGGCTTCAGAGTTTGACACAGATTGTCTACCTTATAAACCGTAACGGTGGCAGTATTTTCTGAGAGGGCAGCACTGCCTAAAACTGAGGCAACAGAGTTAGAAGGCTGCGTTAATTGGCTCGATCGAGCCTCAATTTGATTTCCCATTAGCTGTAAGTGTGGGAACTGACGCCCGCTTGCTGGGAATTGCCTCTGGTTTTCGGCCGAGTTAGCTGCATCATAGCTAGAACAACTGCTAGCGCCAGTCAGAATTAATCCAGTCGCTAAATACCCGAACTGTTTGCAGATACGGTTCATAGTTTTTAATACTCAACTAAACGTTAGTGTACCGAGGATGAACTTTGGTGGTAGAAAGCACTTACTCCCTGATTACACTCACTTAGAAGTATTTCTAGGTATCCCTAATCCGGAGATGAAAACAAGTTAAGAGTTCTGGTTAATACGTTCAATTTAGTGTTCGATCAGGCACATAGGGTAATACCCCTCATCTGTGCAACCCAGGCGTCTCCGTATCTCAGCAGATAAAGCTAGCGACCTAGAGCTTAAGTGATACCAAATACCGTGTCAGTGGTCAGATGTACCGTTGCAATTCGAGCCATCCCAATGTCTGAGACCAAGAGCCTCTTTCCGGTTTGCGACAGCCTGAGTTGGATTAGTAGTAATGACAACATAGTTCAGACTGGCGGGGGCATTTTAAGCTCGCCTTCGGAGCGCTTTTTTAACAGCGCCGAAATCGCCGTTAGAGGGAATGTGCAAGTCGCGAACAATATCAAAACTTACGAATCAAGAGCAAAGAAACCGGGTTTTTTAACCAGGCATAAGAGCTGCAACGAAGTGTTTTCGTAAAAAAAACTGCTTTCTGGTCAAGTCGTGAATCACATAATTCCCCAGTCAGCCGATCTTTAACGAACAGGCGTCTCAAGGGTGTTATAGGAGCGTTCGCTGATTTTGTGCCAAATCTCATAAAACACAGTGAAAAAATCATGAAACAGCAATTATTGACAAAAGTTTTGGTGGCAACAGCGATCGCCCTCAGCGGCTTGACGGTTGCTTCTCAACCTAGTTACGCTCGGCGAGCACAGGGGGAAAGTGGATTTTGGTGCAGTACCTCGACCGGCGCGCCGGTGACGGTGTACCAAAACGCTCAAGGTGCCGTAGAGCCTTGGATTGAGTGGACTTCCGATTATTTCTCCGGTTCTGGGTACGATCCGGTAACTCGGTGTCAATTAGTGAGTCAACGCCTCGAAACCTATCGCCGCCGACGAATGCTTAAGTACATTACTGCAGGTCAGATGAACGGCCAGAACGTCATCTGCACGGCGAATCAAGTCAATGGGCTGTGTCAAAATTTGATTTATACCCTCAGACCCGGCCAAGACCCGATCGGCTCTTTGTATAATTTGTTGGCTTGGCGCCAAGGATATGTCGGGATGCCGTCTTTTGATGAAACCAGTAAAATTCCTTACATTGATGTCAGGGAAAAGCTAGGGGAAAAAATGGATGATGAGGCGCAACTGCCCCCTTTTTCCCCGCCGTCGGGACTGCCTTAAAGATGGAAAAATTTTCCATTTCGTCACCAATTCCAAGGGTGGATGTCGAAAACTTGGCGCGTTAAACAGCGGTACGCATCCAGACGGGGAAATCTTCTGGTTGCGGGACGATCGTCCGGCAGCAGGGGCAAACCTATAGGGTGCTGACTAACTAGCACGTTGTGGCGATCGGACAATGGTCACCGACGACGGTCTCCTCCACCCACTGCTAGGAGTTCTGAGGCGGCTGGGCGATATCGAGCCGGCGATCGTTCAGTTTCCCAGGGCGATCGAGTATAAAATAGCACCATTAAGCAGCGAGCCAGAAGCGGTGTCAGATCCCGTGCTGGCAGTCTCCTAGGGTTGCTGAGGTTGGGGCTTGGGCGGTGACGCGGACTTCGTTTCGGTGCTGCTACCCAAATCTTTGGCTCAAGGTTATAGCTTGGGCTATACAAATGAGGTTAAAATCGGCATGAGTGGCAGCCCGATTTTTAATGCCAAAGGTTTCTTGGTTGGGATTAACGGTAGGGGCAAGTATCGAGATCCAAATTTTGGCGTCTATGCTTTTGAAGATGGAAGTGATATCAAATTCGGTAGCATCGAAATTAATATTACCCACAGCTTTCGACAGGGCAGTGCCGTTTCCCTACCGCGATTAATTGTAGGGAAACGTCAGTGCCGTTTCCTATATATCCTTCCGATGTACCCGGATTTGATATGAATTAATAGCGGAATTATGGAAGAAAATGGTTAAATCCAGTTAGGGAATTCCGCTCGGTATATACTTGCAGTTCGCCTCGTCTTATCTAGGGAGTTATCGATGAATGTGTGGAGTTTGCGGTTTGACGCGCTAACAATCATCTTGACAGGTGCATTAACAGTGACGGCGGTTGTCAGCCAACAATATGCTGCCTGTGCCAAAACAGCCGAAGAAATTGCCCAGCTAGCGACCTTGACAACTGTGGAAGTCAACAATACGCTGGGGTTTTTTGCTAGCGGATCGGGAGTAATTATTGCCAAACAGGGTAATATTTACACTGTTCTGACAGCTAATCATGTAGTGGCAAGCCTCGCTCAAAAATACAGCATTCGCACTCATTTGGAGAAGGACTATGCTGCGATTAGAATACAGCGACTACCGAAAAATGACAGGGATATAGACTTGGCATTGATACAGTTTCAGAGCCGAGAACAGTATCCAGTAGCACCAATGGGCCAGTCAGAACGTGCTGTTGTTGGTTCTGCTATTTACGTTTCTGGCTATCCGCTGCCAATTTCGGGATTTGAACGAAAACTTGAGTTTACTGCTGGTATCATCTCTTCTCGCTTGGGGACCGCCTCATCGGGGTATCGTCTGCGCTACCAAGCTGTAACCAGGCGCGGGATGAGTGGCGGGCCTGTATTTGATGCTGATGGCAGGGTGGTAGGAATTCACGGCCAGGGGGATACTGTTGGCACAATTAGAAGTCAGTGGAACGGTCAGATTGAGGAGATAAAAACGGGGTTGAACGCGGCAATCCCGATCGATGCTTTTAGGGAGTTGCTATCACAAAATAAGCGTAACGGATTTGATATTCTCAGCAATCTTTCAATCAGCACCGCCTCTGGTCAAAACCAGCCGAGTCTGGGTTATGGAGGATTTGTGTGCGATACCTCGACGGGCGAGCCCGTGACTGTGTATCAAAATCCGCAAGGGTTCAGGGAGCCTTGGATTCGCTGGAATTCTAATTTCTTTTCTAGTTCGGGCTACGATCCTCTAACTCGCTGCCAACAAGTGACTCAGCGCCTTGAAAATTATAACCGAAATAAACAGCTAAATTATGTCACGGTGGGTATTGTAAATAACCAGAAAGCGATTTGCACTACAAGCCGCGTTAATGGGCCTTGCGAAGGTTTGATCTACACGCTGCGCCGCGATCAAGATCCGACTCCTGCACTTAGCAGTTTTTTTGTTTGGCTGGGGAATCAAAAGGCTGTGCCTTCTCTTTCTGAAAGCGGTACTGCGCTTTATATCGATGTCCGGGAACGGCTGGAACAATTTTAGATTTGGGAGTTGAGATGGATTAGTAATGGGTAAACACAGAACCCCGACTTATGCAAAAAGTCGGGGTTCTCAAACAACTACTTGTTAGCTTAAAAATTGAGATATTTTACTTATTTATCACTGACATAATAGAACTCATGATTTTTTGGAACGCGGAAGCTATAAAATTACTCTTACATTAATCGAATTCAAATTTTTTAGGTATCAAGCATGACAGCAACTACCCCGCAGGCAACGTCAACAACGCCCGCTTTTTGCGAAGGCATTCAATATTTTTCGGAAACACTCCCTGGTTTTGAGACTTATGGGAAAGCACCTGCGATCGCCGAGGGGAGCAAGTCGATCGCCGATCCTGCCGATCCCGTCGCCGTCTTTCAAACGATGCTGGGAGCAGACGCCCTGCGCTACCTGACGCTGCAAGTTACCGCCAGCAAGGCATCGGGACATCCGGGGGGTTTTGCTAGCCAAGCTGAGGCTTATGCCGCTTTGGTGATGCTCGGACACAAGAACATTGTCACCGAAGTCGGCCATCACGCCCCTGGCTTTTACAGTGCCATGTTTCTCGATCGATCTTTAGAGGATATGGGAATTGTTAACGTGCAGCAAATGCGCGATAAATTCCGAGAAAAAGACGGTTTGTTAGGGCATCTTTCCGGTTTCATTCCCGGCCTTTTAGCACCGGCCGGTCCCCTCGGACAAGGGCAGCATTTCGCAATGGCTGGAGCGATTTTGCACCGCGAAAAACTGTTTGCTTTCACAATGGGCGACGGCGGCATGGGCGAACCCTATCCGATGAGCAGCATGGCGCATTTCCACACTGCTTATCCGAGTGTTACTAACTTTTTGCCTGTGTTGGTTTGGAACGGATATTCTCAGGAACATCACAGCATGGTTTCGACTAAAACTAATGCTGAAATGATTGCTTATTGGCAAGGCAACGGTTTTGAAGAAGTTATCTTAGTTGATGCTAAGGAATTTGACGATAAAAATCAACCGGAAGATTATGTTGACAGCACTGCTTTTTCCCTCGAACAGCGTATGGCATTTACCAAAGCTGTTTTACAAGGAGTTGACAAAGCGGCAAAATCTGCTCTCGGCGGCAAATTAACTGTATTTATCATCAAACAGTTGAAAGGTGCCGGCGTCCACGCGCGCGGCGCAAAATCTCACAACCTTTATCCGAAAGATACGCTGGATGCTCCGCACATTATCAGTGCTTTAAAAGAGCGCGCTTTGACTGCTGGTGCTTGGGAGTTGGTGCGGACAAATTGCGAGCGTGCGGGCGGCGGGCCGGCGGCGAAAACAGTTGTTACTGAGTTTACATTGCCGCTGGCAGATTTAGGCGAATTACCTTTGGAAGAATTTGCGGTTGGGGGAGAACCGAAGATTTCGACAACAGCAATGGGGTTTTTGGTAGGGAAAGTTGGCGAGCGCGATCGTACTTTTCTTGTCACTAATGCTGACGGCAATGAAGCATCGGCAATTGCCAATATCAACCAAGCTCTCAAGATTATTCACCCCACGACAGATGACCTCTACAATCAATCGCCCAACGGTCAAGTTTACGAACCTTTGAGCGAAGATGCTTGCGCCGGTTTAGCCGTAGGTTTATCGCTATTTGGAGCGCGGAGTTTGTGGTGTTCCTACGAATCTTTTGCCATTAACGGTTTACCAATTTGGCAAACTGTAACCCAAGCAATGGCAGAATTGCGCCGTCCAACTCCGGCAACTGTCACCTTATTTACAGCGGGTGCATTGGAACAAGGCCGGAACGGTTGGACGCACCAGCGGCCGGAAATTGAGGCTTATTTTGCGGCGATGATGCGGAACGGAAATGTGTTTCCTTTGTTTCCACCGGATGCTAACAGCATTCAAGCTTGTTATGAGTGGGCTTTGACTGCTAAAAATAAGGGAGTTGTGATTACTGCAAGCAAGTCGCCACTGCCAATTCGCACTACTTTTGAACAGACTCGCCAAGGTTTGCAAGACGGTGCAATAGTGCTGCACGAAGTCGATTCCCCGCAAGCTCCCCACAATCAAGGGGGGAGCAAGAAAGTTGTGTTTGCAGTTGTCGGCGACATGACGTTAATGCCAGTGTTTGAAGCGGCGGCATTTTTGGAAACAGAAGGGATTGGAGTGCGGATTGTTTCTGTTGTGAATCCCCGGCGTTTGTACCGTGCTAGCGATGTTGCTTGGGATACTTGTTCGGAAGCTGACGGCGGCTTTTTGAGCGATGAGAAATTTGCCGAATTGTTTGGCGGAGATGCTTTGATTGGCGTGACAGGCGGTGCTTCTGGGATGTTGGAACCTGTGATGCTCCGCAGCAATTGCAAGCGGGATACTTTCGCTTGGAAGCGGGGGGAAACGACTGCTAGTGCTGGTCAGTTGATGGCGTTTAATGGGTTGACTGCTGAGGCGTTGACTAAAAGGGCGATCGAGCTAGTTCATTAAGTTAGAATATGAGTGAATGCCCCTGCCTGGTTTGTCCTGGGTAGGGGCTAGTAATATTTAAAATAGGATGGTGATACCTGTGACTGCACAACTTTTAGAAGAAAAAGGTACGCTTGCGGAACAGCGATTGCTTCTCCCCGGTTATTATACTTGGGAGCAATTTGAGGATCTCGAATCTTTAATGGCAGACTCTCCGGGTTTGCGGATAACTTATCTTGATGGGTGGATCGAGTTTATGACACTGGGTGAAGCACATGAGACAATCAGTTGTATTCTTAATTTTTTGCTACAACTCTACTTTTGTGAAATGGGAATTGAATATATTCCTGTAGGTAGTGCGACTCGCAGAAACCGGGCAAGAGATGTATCATTTGAACCAGACGAGTCTTATTATATAGGTTCAAGAAAAGAACATCCCGATTTAGCCGTGGAAGTAACGATTACTAGCGGTAGCACAAATAAACTAGCTAAATATCTGCGACTTCGCATTGCGGAAGTTTGGTTTTGGGAAAATAATCAGCTTGCTGTCTATCGGCTGCGCGAGGATGATTACGAGCAAGTTTCAAGAAGCGAGTTTTTGCCGGAGTTGGATTTAGAATTGTTGGTACGCTGCGTTTTAATGCCTTCAAGGATTGAGGCAAGGACAGAGTTTCTTAATGGAATTCGGCAAGTGGGTTGAATGCTGAGGAGGTGGTAAAAAGTACGATCGACTACGAGGGCCTCGCTAACGGCTTGATTGGTTAAGCTAAAATGTGACAGACAACAATTGACTCTCACAAACAACCTTTGCGCGATCGGCTCCCAGGATTTGTTAGATTGGTAGGTGTCAAGTTACTAAGCTCAGAAAGAGGAAATTTTATAGCTTTTATATGAAATCTTTTAGGATCGGAATTATTTCTATGTCTATTCTGTTGAGCTGCGTGAACCTGCGTCAATCCATTGTCATCTGCGATCCGAAAATTTCTCTTTTTAAAACCGCAGATGAGGGCAAATAAACACAGATTAACGCAGATGAATTAGATCGAGTTCGGTGGCAGCATCCGTGATGGTTGACTGTTGACTCGATTTGACCAGAACGATTCTACCCGATTTGAGCGGATACGATTCTAGAGCTATAGGTGAAGTTTTAACCTAATGCTGAGGGGAGAATTTATTCGGAAGTTTTTCTTGTTTTACTGTTAGATAAGTTTGCTTTGTTAGCTGCGAATTTAGCGATAGTGCTAGAAGCTTCGCTGTAGCGGAATATCAACGTTTAGTGAAAAAAATTGCCTTAATTTTATTCATTTTTTTCCCCGCAAGCCATTAGCCAAAAACTCATCATTAATCGTCTATCGCCCGCAGCTAAAAATTCATCCCGCGAAACCAGGTAGCTTTCTATGTCTGACTCTGAAATCAACCCCTGTTTGACCATTTGTAAAATGGGCCCGGAGTCCAGCAAAGATTCAAATGCTTCAATTCCGATAATATCGCTGTGGCTGACAGCCACTTCTAAATCAACGCTAACAAATCCAACTTCTTTCAGAAGCCGACACAGATGTCGTCCAAAGTATCCATGG
This sequence comes from Microcoleus sp. Pol12A5, assembly GCF_036701435.1. Classification (NCBI taxonomy): domain Bacteria; kingdom Bacillati; phylum Cyanobacteriota; class Cyanophyceae; order Oscillatoriales; family Microcoleaceae; genus Microcoleus; species Microcoleus sp. Pol12A5. The sequence goes on along the minus strand of NZ_JAUBQU010000025.1, from coordinate 54,577 downwards.
CCACCCCGCAATGCCGTTACCTGGTTTAATTTCTTCTTGAGAGTCTCCACTGACAAAGGTGGATCTGTCAGCCAAAACAGATCCCCATCGGCATCGATAATTACCAGTTTTCCCCCAGGCTTCAAGATGCGGAATATTTCTCTAGCTGCTGCGACAGGATCGGGGAGGTGAAGGAACAGCAAACGGGCGATCGCGAAATCAAAACTGTTAGTAGGTAAACCCGTATCCCCAACCGATGCTTGCACGTAATTTACTCGACCGTCCGCTTTTCGGTGCAAATATTCTGCTGCTTTTTCCTGCAGTACGGGGTCAATTTCTACCGCTGTTATCGAACTGTTGGGCAGGAATTCTACAAGTTTTTCCGTGAAGAATCCCGGCCCGCTACCCGCTTCCATAACATTCATCCCGTCGGTCAAGCCGAACCACTTTAAAGTGCGCGCTTCCTTTGCCCAACTGAGGTGAACTTGAGCTTTTAACCGCTGGATTTCTGTCTCAAGGTCTCGATTGAACGTACTTGCTTGATACGAACCTTCTGCTGTCATAAAATTATCCTTCTTCTTGCTGGACGCCTAGATTTTATACCATTTTTCCAATCGTGCAACAGTAATCTTCGGGTGCGTAGCTGGCTCAATCCCTAAATTTAATCGACTTTTTTTCGGCGACGCACCCTACACATTGAATGGACGAAACAAACCCAAAAATTCTATGGTAGCAATAATTTTTCAGGCTTGGTATTAGCGCTAGTCAGACCTAGGATTAATGCCCTACCTAGAAACTGGTGGCTGCAAAATTTCCTTTTCCTTGGCTATTACTGATTTTTCTTCCAAAACCTGCTTTAAAACCGCAGCAGGAATCGGCACTTCTTCAACTACCTGATGCTTTTCCAAAGTCAAACGAGACTGAGACGAACCAGACAATCTTTTCAACAATTTCGGCGTCGGATCGTACAACAAATAAATTATTCGATCGCCTGCTTGCCAAATCTGAGTCGCCGACACTACTTGCAAGTATCCTTGCCTTTCCAGCAGCAGCGGCACCAACTCCCCGGCTTTAACCAAAGCTTGTAAGTGAGCAATCTGAAACTGCAATCCCTCTGTTTTTAACTCAGTTTCCCCCAATTTTACTTCGCCATCGCTCAAATATTCGTTCCAATCCTTCAGCGACAAATCCGAGACAAAAGCTTGATTAATTTTAGTCGGATTTGCAGGCGTATTTGCTGCTTGCGGATCTTTGGGAAAGATTGCCAAAACCCTCGGCGGTGCAAACTCTTCTGCCGCCCGCTGAGCTAACACTAAGTTTACCTCGCCGTTATTAGTCATTGCCAGAAAAGTTCCCATCGATTCTAGTCCGGCTTCTTCTAACACGCTGTGGTCGAGAGCACTGCTCAAAAACACCCGCAAACCCTCTCGTTCTGCTTGTGCACAAGCTTCCGGGTTCGTGTCGATAATTGCCACCGATTCTCCCCGTTCTTGAAACAAGCGAGCAATTAATCTGCTCAAAGGATTTGACCCCACAATTGCAGCACCGGTTGCAGATTTTGAGGTGATGCCCAAAAGTTGAGCCATCCGTCCGGCCGTTAGTCCCTGGACGAAAACTGTCATAATAATTGTTAGGAAAACTAAGGCTTTAATCGAGTCGCCACCGTTGATTCCCCGCTGGGTGAGCAAAATTGCAAATAAAGATGCGATCGACGCTGAGACAATTCCCCTCGGCGCTACCCAACAAACAAATAATTTCTGCCGCCAATTCAGTCCGCTGTTCCAAGTACACAGCCAAACGTTGATCGGCCGCACTACCCACATTAAAGCTAAAACTGTAAACAAACTTCCCCAACCGAGGGCGACCACACTAGCGAGGGATAAATCGGCCGCCAGCAGCACGAACAGCATGGAAATAGCCAAGACTGTCAGTTGACCTTTAAACCTCCTCAGCAGCCTTTCTTCCGGCACAGCAGCGGCTCTGAGGACGATGCCCGATACGACAGTTGCCATCAGTCCCGATTCGCTGCGGATTTCTTCTGCTAAACCGAAAAACCCCCACAAACCGGCTAAAACTACTAAGTTTTTGAGGTCTTCGGAGAGAAATTGCGATCGCTTGAGAATGAATCCCAGCAACCAACCGCCCGCAACTCCTACGACTGCGCCAACGAAAAGCCGCACGATTAAATCTCGGAACAAAACCACCAAATCAGCATTGCCGTTTAAAATAATATTCAGCACCAATACCGCCAGAATTGCTCCGACAGGGTCGATTAAAACGCCTTCAGCTTCTAGCAAAGCTGCGACTTGTTTGTCAACCGATACTTGTTTGAGCAAAGGACCGATTACTGTCGGGCCTGTGACTACTACTAGAGAAGCATACAAAAATGCGATCGGCCAGGGAAATTCCCCCAACCAGTGTGCGGCCATTCCGCCGCCTATTAGCGTAATTAAAGTGCCTACGGTAACTAAATTGCGGATGCTGCCGGAAAGTTTTCCTAAATCTCGCAATTCCAAATTCAAGCCGCCTTCAAACAGAATTAACGCTACGCAAAGCGATACCATAACTTCCAAACCGCTGCCCAGCAGATTGGGGTGCAGCACTCCGAAGCAGTCTGGGCCGGCTAAAATTCCAAACAGCAGCAAAAAGACGATCGCCGGAACTTTCAAATAAGCGGCGAGAACTTGAGCGCTGATGCCACAGATGACGGTCATGACCATCAACAGGGTGATGTTAAAGGAGATTTCCATAGATATAATTGTTACAGGCTGCCCGCTTAGTTTTAAATGTTCGATCGCGGGTAATTGGAGTGCAGGCGCTATTTTCGGCCCAGCTTACCAGCTCGGCACGGCACTGGATTTTTGCGAATAAGATTAAAAAACCTTGATATTGGCTATAACTTTATCAGATAATTCTCTTGGCGTCAAAGATGGCAGTAAGCTGTAGCTAAGCGAGAGATTGTCTGTTATGTTAGAGAGTCCGATGGGGATGCGGGCACAGAGGGAGAGGATTTGACGAATTTTGATGGGGAGTCAATCTTACATCTCAGATACCAAGATTTCCCTGCCTTTCCATTATAGAGGACTTCAACTCGCAGATTCATCTGTGGAGTCAATCTCCAATCAAAAAGCTCACATCTCAAATCGAGCACCCCCAGACTCATCTTTAGAGTAGATTTCCCCTCTAAAAGGTCAAACCGCAAGATTCATCTGTAGAGTCAATCTAAAATCTAAAATCTATAATCTATAATCGATTGGCATTCTGCCACCTGCGAAAAAACTCCGATAGAATGGTCGGCGAAATTCGCCCTTCCAGCCAATCTAAAGCCTGGTTTTGCTGGGGTGCGGCCCGATAAAATTTGCACGCATCTATTAACCGAATCGGAGAATTAGTGCCAGTAGATTGAGAGCGCCACTTTTGGGCAAACTCGGCAATAATAGCCGGAGAAATTTGTTTTTGCAGCCAATCTAAAGCTTGGTCTTGTTGTGCTAAACCGCGATAAAATTTGCCGACATCTATCAATCGCAAATTACTGTCTTGAGGTAAGGTAGTTGCCCGCCATTTTTGAGCGAATTCCCCTAAAATAGAGGTAGAAACTTGACTTTGCAGCCAAATTAAGGCAGTATCTTGGCTAGCGCTAGCTCGATAAGACGAAAATACCTGAGTCAGCCGCACGGCTGATATGGGAGGGGGAGTTGGAGCGGGAGTCGGCGCTGGAGGGGGGACAACTACTTTGGGAGATTTTCGCATCAAAGCGGCCCAGGTTTGGAGACTTGCAATGCCGTCTGGATTGAGACCTTGAGATTTCTGAAACGAGATGAGCGCCGCTGTGGTAGTGGCTGCAAATTTACCATCCATCGCACCTGGATAAAAACCTTTAATTCTTAATTCCCTCTGGATGTCTGCCACTTTATAACTTACGGCGCCTTCTCGGACACTTTCATAAATATTGGTGTCTACATTGCCCGAAACGCCGGACACGGTGCCTGTGTCGCTGTACTGCCAAAAAGTCCAAGTTTTCCAGCCGCCGGGAACCCAAGGTTCCTCAGCAGTGGTGTAGTGAGCAATCCACAGTGGGTAATCGGCAAACCGTTTTGTCCCCAGGTTGTCCCAGAAACCGGGGTAGGTGTAGATAATCGGCCGCATCAAGGTGGCTTTTTCGACTGCTTCTAGCCAAATTGCGGCTCGATCGCAAAATTGATCCACACTCAAACCGCCTGTAGTTTCCATATCCAAGACTGGCGGCAAATCCCCGACTTCGAGTTTGACAGTTTTGAGGAACAAATCGATTTGTTCTTGAACGCTGCTTGCAGGTCGAAAAAAGTGGTAAGCACCGCGTTGAATCCCCGCCGCTTTCATCGCCGCCCAATTGCGAGCGAAAGTTGGGGAAACTAACGTGGCACCTTCCGTCGATTTGACAAAACTGAAGACAATACCATCCCGGGCAACTGCTGGCCAATTGACATTGGGCTGGTAGTCGGAAACATCTATACCGCGAATACTCATATTACGAAGAGTTGAAAAAAGCTGGTTTGCTCTGAAGTAGCGACTCGATTAAGGGTACATTAAATTGTAATGCTAAGTCGCTAAGTGTTTTTTTCCAGGGGAGATGGTGCAAATGAACTTCGATCGAATAGATCCCGGTCCTGGTCAAGAGTCTGTTTGGGATTACCCACGTCCCCCTCGGCTTGAGGAATCGACCAAACACGTACAGATAATTTTTAATGGAGTGACGATCGCCGATACGCGCCGTCCTCAGCGGGTATTGGAGACAAGTCACCCTCCTGCCTACTATATCTGCCCCGATGACATCAAAATGGAATATTTGCACAAAACTTTACGGGGTTCTTGGTGCGAGTGGAAGGGACAAGCCGGTTATTACACTGTGACGGTAGAGTCGAAAGAAGTAGTAAATGCAGCTTGGTTTTATCCCAATCCCAATCAGGTTTTTGCAGCTATTAAAGATTATGTGGCTTTTTATCCGAGCAAGATGGATGCCTGTTATGTGGACGGGGAATTAGTGCAATCTCAACCAGGGGATTTTTACGGTGGCTGGATTACCAAAGATATTGTCGGCCCATTTAAGGGGGGGCCAGGAACTTGGGGGTGGTGAGAGAATGTTGAGTTTTGAGTTTTGAGTTTTGAGTTGATCGCAGCGGCACAAACCACGTTTTTTTATTACGCAAAACCTAGTTATAAAAACCTGATTTTTTGAGTTTTTGTGACCCGTGAATGAGTTGAGAAATGGCGGTAAAATCTTTTTTTTACCGTGCAAAAAGCAAACACTAAAAAATGACTAATAATTTAATAAATCTGTAATTGAGTGAGGAGGCATCAATCCAAGGCAATGCAGGCAGGGCATAAACTAACGCATGAGCTTATTCCCTTAAATGTATAGTGTAGTAAAAATACAGCCAATGGCAAAAAACAAATACTAAGATAAGTTAATAGTTGACACTAGCTTCGTTGCTGCTTTATTGTTTATTCGGATCTGCGCTGTGTCTGTTGAATTTATTGAGCCGTCTAACTCGCCCGAAAACTCACCCAAAAATTTATCTTTAGAGTCTACTCTTAAAGATCTGGCTCTATTCAATTTTCAGGTTGACTCCTCATATCTCGCCAAAGAAGTAGCTCGTTTTTTTCAATCTCACCCCCTGCTTCCGGGAGTTATCTTGACCGTAAATGGGGAATTTTTAGGGATGATATCCCGTCGGCGGTTTATGGAACGCATGAGCCGCCCTTACGGAGTAGATATATTTGCTTGCAGACCGATTATAGCCTTGTATCAAATAGCTCAAAGCGATATTTTGATTTTACCAGGAGTAGCCTTAATTGTCCTGGCAGCTCAGCGCTCCGTACACCGACCGCCGGAACAGCTTTACGAGCCGATTGTTGTGCAGTTAGAACCTCAAGTTTACCGACTTTTAGACGTGCATCAACTGTGGGTAGCTTTATCCCAAATTCACCAACAAGCTACTTGGTCTATGAGCGAACTTTATTACAATTTATCGCTTACGCAATCCGAGCTAGAAGCAGCTAATTCTCAATTAAAAGCAGCTAATTCCGAATTATATCGCCTTGCCAACTTAGATGGGTTAACTCAGATTGCCAACCGCCACTGTTTTAACGAATACTTACAGGAAAAATGGCTAGAATTGGGAGCAGCCGCAGCAGAAATATCTTTAATTTTATGCGATGTTGACTTTTTTAAGAAATACAACGATACTTACGGACATCAGGCGGGAGATGCTTGCTTGCAGCAGGTAGCCCAAGCTATTTTGGCAGCGGTAAATTACTCAGCAGGCAAAGTTTCGGGGGACACTCTAGTAGCCCGTTACGGAGGTGAAGAATTTGCGGTAATTTTACCCCGCACTTCGTCTGAAATAGCTGTTTGGATTGCAGAGCAAATTCGAGTTTGCGTAAAAGAACTAGAAATCGAACACCTTAATTCTGCGGTGTGTTCTCTCGTGACGCTGAGTTTGGGGGTAGCGAGTACATTTCCTCGATCGTCTGCAGCACAAAAAAACTTGATTGCAGCGGCAGACCGCGCGCTTTATCAAGCTAAAAACCGAGGGCGCGATCGAGTAATTTTAGATACGGATGGATTTTAGATTGGAAAATCGTTTCCATCACAGATTGGCTGGCAAATCGCCGATCGACCTGCCGATGCTAGCCAAAAATTTCTCCAAAGCTTTCATCTGCTTGACGATGAACGTCGGCACGTTCTTTCCCAACTCCCAACGACTGATTGTTTGCGACCAAACGCCAAGCTCTCGCGCCCAATCTTCCTGACTCATCTCCAGTTCTTCCCTGAGCTTCTTCAAATGCGACTATTCATCTTCTGGTCGCGGCACAGGCTTTTTCGGCATAACTTCGATCGCACATTTTTTATATAATAAGATGCTTAAGCATCTTGACTAAACAATAAATTGATTAGACAATTTTGGAAAGGAACATGAATCGATTATGCCTTACAAACAGCGTCTGAATTCCTAGGTTATTGTTCGCCTGCTTCCCAATTGACAATAGAAGCGTCGTGGGTCAGTTTCGCAGTTGGTCAGATTTGGACAAGTATTTAGCTTGAAGGTGTGCAATACTGCGTATAAAATATTATCGGACGATCGTCCCGTGCCTACAAAGACTCGCACCAAGCACGCTCCGCCGTCCAGTGCCTGTCTGAAGATTCATAAATCCTCAACCCATCCAACCCGGCATTTCGGAGCATCTCCTCAACTTCATCCAGCGTAAATGCTGCTTGCAAGGAATCGCTGAATAACTGTTTCTGATGCGTGTTGCAATCTCCCGCATAGATCTCGACTAAATGAACCCTCATTGCCTCATCCATAGGTCGGAGTAAATCGCGCAAAAATATTGCTCCGTTCGGTTTTAAGACTCGCTTGACTTCGCGCAAAAATGGCAGCGGATCTGCCAAATGGTGGATAATACTGTTGGAAATCACCATGTCAAAATAACTGTCTGGATACGGCATGGCCTTAGCATCGACTAATTCGAGACTAATTTGCGATCGCACGCCCGCCTTTTCCACATTTTCCGCCCCGACTTTCAGCATATTTGCCGACAAATCAATGCAAGTCAATTTCCATGCTGGCCGGAGTTGACAAAGGGCGATCGGAATTCTCGCGGTACCCGTCCCCGCATCCAAAACGTTTCCAAAAATCGGTCCCAACGCCGCAGCACTCTGAGCAAAAGCAGCATTAACCTCAGCAAAGTCCATCGAATCGTATTCGATCGTCTCTTCCAAGGAATCCATCACTTCCGGTTCCAAAACTCGCTGCATAAAATTTATCTCATTATCTGGCATTTTTATATAGGGGTTAAGTTTCGCCTGCAAAAGCTCGACTAACTCCGGTTCCATATATTCGTAATTGTCCGGGATTTGCAGACAAATAACTTTCTTGCCTTCGAGACTTTCCGGGAATTTGCTGCGGAGTCGATCGCCATGCTTCTTCTCCATCACAAATATCACATCTGCCCAACCTACAAGACCCTCAGTTACTCTAATTCTTGCACCTTTTTCCGTTCCAGCCGATCGCACGCTGTAGCCGCTAACATTCTCCCATATCTTCTCGGCAGTCAAACTCCTCCACTTATTCCGGCTGCACACAAACAATATCTTGATTTTATCCATTCAGATACAAATACAAAATTCTATGTTAATCGTGGCACGGCCGTCCCGCCTGTGCTTCCGAAGCGGTTAAAAAGTTCTATCGAATTTCCCCCCGACCGCACCTTACATACCACTAATCATGTACTTTGTCAAATTGACCCAAATATCCTTTACAATTCTTAAACCATAAAATGCGGATTTTGCATAAATAATTGTACTGGTTACATTTGCAGAGTTCGTTAATTTTACGATTTTAAAAGCTTTCAGCGCCAAAAATTTAAATTAGTTATAATGCCCCTGGATTGTGAAAATCTTACCATAAGCCTCAAAGCAACTAAATAGGTAAAATAATTGAGAATGAAGTCAATAATTTGGGTCATCTTTAGGTTTTCTTAAGATTTCAGCAGTCAAAATAGATCGAACATTTAAAACTAAATCGACTTTTAGATTGTTTTTGCTTATTAAAGTAGTTGTAATTGCCCCGAAGACCGATCGACCCTCAAAAATAGATACAGATGCTCGATCGCCCAATGACATCCAACCAAACTCGATCGAACTCTGCTAAAATTAGTAAAACGAAGTCGTTATGAGTTTAAGTAAATAGCTATGACCAACGAAACCGTAGAAAACCTAGTAATTATCGGCTCAGGGCCCGCAGGCTATACAGCAGCCATCTACGCCGGGAGGGCAAACCTGAAACCCTTAGTCTTTGAAGGCTACCAAGCCGGAGGCGTCCCCGGCGGTCAACTGATGACCACCACAGAAGTAGAAAACTTCCCCGGTTTCCCTGAAGGGATCACCGGGCCGGCACTCATGGATCGGATGAAAGCTCAAGCAGTGCGCTGGGGTGCAGAATTATACACAGAAGATGTAATTTCTGTGGATTTGACCAAGCGGCCGTTTACAGTGCGATCGGAAGACAGAGAAATCAAAACCCACACGATAGTAATAGCTACAGGCGCGACGGCGAAACGGCTGGGGCTGCCTAGCGAACACGTATTTTGGAGTCACGGCATTTCTGCCTGTGCGATTTGCGACGGCGCTACCCCAATTTTTAAAGGAGTAGACTTAGCTGTAATCGGCGCAGGCGACACAGCAGCGGAAGAATCTATTTATTTGACAAAATACGGCTCTCACGTACATATGCTGGTGCGGCGCGATCAAATGCGCGCCAGCAAAGCCATGCAAGACCGAGTGCTGAGCAACCCTAAAATTACCGTGCACTGGAACACCGAAGCAGTGGATATCTTGGGCGAACCGGGCGGAAAAATGGACGGGGTGAGAATTAGAAATATTGAGACGGGTGCCGAAAGCGATTTGCTGGTGAAGGGATTGTTTTACGCGATCGGTCACACTCCCAACACTCAACTGTTCCAAGGTCAGCTAGAACTCGACGAAGTAGGCTATATCGTTACCAAGCACGGTTCGGTAGAAACCAGCGTCGAGGGAGTTTACGCCGTCGGCGACGTGCAAGACCACGAGTTTCGCCAAGCCATCACCGCCGCCGGTAGCGGTTGTATGGGGGCGATGCTGGCAGAAAGGTGGCTGTCGTCCAATGGTTTAGCTCAGGAATTCCATCAAGCCGAGGAATCCGAGCAACCCGTCGCAGCGCCGGAAGCTCAAAAAGTACGCAAAACCAGCGAGAACTTTGATATCCAAGATACGCGCCACGAAGGAGGTTATGCTTTGCGGAAGTTGTTCCACGATAGCGATCGACTGATTGTGGTCAAATATGCCTCTCCGAGTTGTGGGCCTTGCCACAGCCTCAAGCCGATTTTGAGCAAAGTAGTAGATGAGTTCGAGGGCAAGATCCACTACGTGGAAATTGACATCGAAGAAGATCCAGAAATTGCTGAAAATGCTGGCGTGATCGGTACGCCGACGATTCAGTATTTCAAAGACAAAGATTTGGTAGCTGAGCTCAAAGGAGTTAAGCCGAAAAGCCAGTACCGCGAGTTAATTGCCAGTAATTTGTAGGAATTCGATCGATTTTAGATTTGAGGTTCGCTAAGAGAGATTTAACCTAAACTCGACTTGCGTCCCACCTGCCAAAAACCAGGTTTCTCCCCTGCGCGCCAGTCCCGTGCAGGGGAGAAACCGATTTTTTTTAGCCGCATCGCGCAAAAAAACCCGGTTTGTCGCGAGTGTTTGGCGAATGAGAAAGAGGATTTTTGACCGTTCCGGGTTTTTTCGCCTGAGTGCTACTAAAATCGAAAAGTCTTATATAGGTCGATCGTCATTATGGCTCAAAGCCGTCTCCGACTGCCGCGATTTCTCAACAGTGCCTCGCCCTCAAGCCTGTCAATGAAAATGATGTGGGCAGGTTTGACAATAACAGCCGTGTTTGTATTGGTAGCCACCTTGTCTCCAGCTATGCAAGCTTGGGGATGGCTGCAAAATCCTACCGAGGCTTTGATTAACCCCATCCACGAACCGCCCTCGGCGAATTATTGGTTCGGTACTAGCCGCAGCGGCTACGATGTGTTTTCCCGCACGCTGTTTGCTTCTCGCGCGGCTTGGCAAGTGGTAATTTTAGCCACTGCTTTGAGTTTGTTTATCGGTGTGCCGCTGGGTTTGGTTAGCGGTTATTTGGGCGGTAAGCTCGATCGAGTGTTGTTATTTTTAATGGATACAATTTATACTTTGCCGGGGCTGCTACTTTCTTTGACGCTAGCGTTTGTAGTGGGGAAAGGAGTTTTGAATGCTGCGATCGCCCTGAGCATTTCCTACATCCCTCAGTACTACCGCGTCGTCAGGAATCACACCGTCAGCGTCAAAACCGAATTGTTTGTCGAAGCCGCGCGAGCAATGGGTGCTGACACTTGGACAGTGCTTTCGCGCTACCTGTTTCTGAATGTGATTCAGAGCGTACCTGTGCTGTTTGCGCTCAACGCTGCCGATGCAATTTTAACATTAGGAGGTTTGGGGTTTCTCGGATTAGGACTTCCCGAAGCAACTCCCGAATGGGGACACGACTTGCGTTTAGCTTTAGATGCGCTACCTACTGGCATTTGGTGGACGGCTTTGTTTCCCGGTTTGGCGATGACTTTAATGGTGGTGGGACTGTCTTTGGTGGGGGAAGGATTAAACGAATTTGTCAACCCTCGCCTGCGGAATCAGCAGTAATTTGTCTCGCGGTTAAATTAAGTTGGCAGTCAGGACTTTAGTGCTTATTCACAAATATAAAAAAAACTGAAGTCCTGACTAGAAACAGGCAATATAAAGAGATGGTAATCTCTGCCCGATTAATTACTATATCTTTCTCTCAATCAGGTTAATTCTTTCTAGGTAGTCAACCTTCGTTGGGTTGTCAATATAGACGCGGATCGGAAATTTTGCTTGATAGCTTCATCTTCTAAAGGTCAAGCCACATAATTTAAACCAGAGCAGAGGATCAAGCAAGGCTCTGTGCTTTCTGATGAGACGCTGTAAATAATAACAAAATTTTGAGCATCGCACCAACGTCCTACCGTTCCATTGCTTTAAGTATCCTGGAGTTTAGGTCTTCTCTAACCATAGCAAGCACATCGTTAACTGGCAAATTTTTCTTCCCTGGCGGAGTTATCATCAGGCAGTTGCATCAACATCCGCTGGGGAATTTTTTGCGTCTGCTTGAAATTATCAAGACAATTGGGGAATGCTACCTAAAATTTATTGAGGGGCTTTATGGAATCTTCACAGTGTCACGATATATTTAAAGGGATCGTGAAGTTATACTTCCGGAAGATGGCGAATTGTGTTGTTTGTGAGAAAAAAGTGCGATCGCGACAGTGCGCACTGAAAGCCAAAAAATTTTAGAGAAATCCGCAGTCGAGAGTTGCGCGGCGGGTTAACTCTTAGTAGAATTTATCCGGGTGGTTTTTGCCATTGACGCGACAAACTCGTGTCGAACTGCTTAAATAAGAATGTGACGTTAAGAACTTAATGTGATTTAACGTCAAAATTAAACCCAATTTCTGAGATTTGAGCTAACTTAACAATGAAAGCCCCTGTTGCACTACTCAACCCGCAACGCTTCATGGGGGGTCAGAGTCGGTCTCTAATCCAGAGCGGCCGGCTTAAAACTAAAGCTACGAGCTTTATTCAATCGCAGATTGCGTATGATTCAATTCAGGGAAACAGGGTAATGATGGGTGTATCTACACGGATTGTATTGGTTCCAATTTGGGCAACTCAAAAATTGTCTGCTAAGTGTCTGGCCAACTACGCCGCAGCCGTTCACCCAGATATACGCAGAAAACAGCGCCGTTCGATCGTGCCAAAGTTTTTGCGGGCCGTTCTCAGGATTTAGCAGAGCCGGACATGAGTTAGTATTGTCAAGCTAAGCTGACAGAGTTTTCCTAGTTCTTGACAAACAATGGAAAACAACTTCCATTTTTTGTGAGAAAGGCTACAATCGGGAAGGTCTTTGCAAGATCCGATTCTCCCCGTTTGGTGCTTCAACCCTCTGCTGTTGCATTTGAGGCAGCAGACTAGCATCCAAGGTGGCGAAAACTTGCCGTGCAACTGTCATGTCTGACAACCAGAGTGAAAGCAAGGCGAATCAAAAGTTCGACACCTCCAATACAAAAGTTAGAGGGTTCCGTGCCGGAAAACTTGTACGGGTAAAAGCTCGAAGTACCGAGTAAAAAAGTCAGTATTTTTGGAAGTGCGATCGATCGCACTTCATGGTTTGCTTCTCTGGGCAAGGTATTGCAGATGATGTGGTAACTCGCTCCGAAAAAAAAGCCGCTAGCTCAATTTAAGGTCGCGATGTTAAAATCTGCGATCGATTGAATGCGCTGCCTGCTTCAAACCCGAACTCGAGCTTTGACTCATAAAAATGGTGCAATTTCGGTAACAGATTCAGCTAGCAGACCGAAAATCCCACTATTTTTTCCTGCGGGAATGTCAATACTGGCTAACTTGTCTAAACTACAAACAGACGACACTATTCCACTGTTATTTATTCTTTAATTCAGGAGCATGAGGAAGACGGCATGATCCAGGCTAACACCGTACTCGAAACCACAATTACACCGGAAATGGAAACAATCGAGTTGCTTCGGGGCGCCGAAAGCGTTCTACCTGAGAGCGAGTTAGAACTCTTTATCGACGAAGAAGACGATCGAGAAGAATTCTTAGACTCTCAATCTGAGGAAGACCCTAAATCTGGCAAAGGCGCCAAAGCCCGCCGTCGGGCACAGGCAAAGAAAAAGCATTATACTGAAGACTCTATTCGTCTTTACCTGCAAGAAATCGGTCGGATTCGACTGCTGCGAGCTGACGAAGAGATTGAACTAGCGCGCAAGATTGCAGATTTGCTGGAATTAGAGCGAGTTCGAGAACAATTGCTCGAAGAGTATAACCGCGAACCTAAAGACAGCGAATGGGCTAATGCTGTAGATATGGCACTTCCTGCATTCCGTCACCGACTCCACGTCGGCCGTCGGGCAAAGGAAAAAATGGTGCAATCAAACCTGCGTTTGGTGGTGTCGATCGCCAAAAAATACATGAATCGCGGTTTGTCTTTCCAAGATTTGATTCAGGAAGGCTCTTTGGGGCTGATCCGCGCTGCTGAAAAATTCGATCACGAAAAAGGCTACAAGTTTTCTACCTACGCAACTTGGTGGATACGTCAAGCCATTACCAGGGCAATCGCCGACCAATCGCGCACTATCCGCCTGCCGGTTCACCTTTACGAAACCATTTCGCGGATCAAGAAAACTACCAAACTCCTGTCTCAGGAAATGGGTCGCAAGCCTACGGAAGAAGAAATTGCTACCCGCATGGAGATGACTATCGAGAAGTTGCGGTTCATCGCTAAGTCCGCACAGTTGCCCATCTCTCTAGAAACTCCGATCGGCAAAGAGGAAGACTCACGTCTGGGAGATTTTATTGAATCAGACGGGGAAACACCTGAAGATCAAGTCTCGAAAAACTTGCTCAGGGAAGACTTGGAAAGCGTTTTAGATACTCTCAGCCCCCGAGAACGAGATGTACTGCGACTGCGTTACGGCTTAGATGACGGACGGATGAAGACCTTGGAGGAAATTGGTCAAATCTTTAACGTCACTCGTGAGCGAATTCGCCAAATCGAGGCTAAAGCCCTGCGGAAGTTACGCCATCCCAACCGCAACAGCATCTTAAAAGAATATATCCGCTAGAGTAATTTGCTAGCATCACCCAAAAGAGTGATTCGCACTCTTTTTTTTGGGGGGGGAGACCCCCCGCCCCGGTTTGGGCTATAGCTGTTAAATTTTATGCTCCTAACTGCCCGGAGCAAGCGACTATTGGCTGCCAAAATCCCGCTGCCAAAATTTAGGGAGTCCGTCACGGAACTCCCAAGCTTTGCGGTGTCACAAAAGTCTTAACTATAAAATTACATCAGACCCCAAAAGTGAAGCAGGCCTTGACCGGAAACCAATTCGATGATGACAGCCGCAGAGAAACCAATCATCGCCAAACGACCGTTCCAATTTTCGGCTCCTTCGCTGAAGCCCCAGTTCCAAGCGTTGCGTTTTTGTTCTTGCATAGTGCGAACTCCTTTCGTTAACTTGTGTAAGGCTTATGTGAATAAATATAACATTCCTCGATCAAAATGCAAGCTTGTGATTAGTGCGATCGGTCACAACGGTCGATCGACCTTGATGATTTTACCTAACGAGGAAAAATAGCCAACTCGGTATCAGGGTCGAACAAGTGAATTTTGTCATGGGCGATGGCCAACCAAAGCTCCTCGCCAACTCGGATAGATCGCTCAGGAGGAACCCGCACTTGCATCCGCACCGCCGGAGCATCCGTCAAACAAACCCCCAAATAAGTTTCGTGTCCCAAAGCCTCTACAATTTCCACTTGTACCGAAAGATTTTTGGTAGCGGGAGGGTTAATGCTCAAATGTTCCGGCCGAATGCCCAAAATAAGCCCTCGCCCGTCATATTGTTGTAGACTTTTTGCCCAAATATCGGGTAAAGTAAAGCGAAATTGCGGGTGAGAAATCAACAGCGGAGCACTAAATTCCACCGCCAAAAAATTCATCGGCGGAGAACCGATAAACTCAGCAACAAAAAGATTTGTCGGCTTGTTGTAAAGCTCTAGAGGTTGAGCTACTTGCTGAAGCTGACCTCTATTCATAATAGCAATCCGATCGCCCATAGTCATCGCCTCAGTTTGGTCGTGAGTCACATAAATAGTTGTAGTTCCCAACTGTCGCTGCAACTGCACAATTTGCGATCGAGTTTCCGCTCTCAATTTCGCATCAAGATTAGATAGCGGTTCGTCCATCAAAAAAACTTGAGGATTTCGAGCCATCGCCCTACCCAAAGCTACCCGCTGCTTTTGCCCTCCCGAAAGTTGTTTGGGCAAGCGATTTAAAAGAGATTCTATTTGCAATAATTCAGCTACCTCCCGCACTCGTTTTCCTATGGATTTTTCCCGTTCCGACAAATAGCGCAAACCCGGAGGCAACTTGCGAGTCGCTCCCCCTAAAAAGTCCTCAAACAAAGGATAACTTAGAGGATTTTTAAAATAATTAGAAGCTAAATCATTAATAACCTCTTCTACCTTATTCCTAATTTTTTCTATATTCTGGATGCTTCGTTCTTCTCCTTGTATCTTCCCCCTTATCCCTTCTACTTTCTTTCCTCTTCCCTCTTCCTTCTTCCTTCTTCCTTCTTCCTTCTTCCTTCTTTCGTCTTTCTCCCTTTCCGATCGGCGCAATCCAAAGGCGAGATTATCGTAAACTGTTAAGTGAGGATAGAGAGCATAATTTTGAAATACCATAGCGATATCTCGGTCTTTAGGAGGCAAATCGTTAAGGAGCCGATCGCCAACCCAAATATTACCGCCCGTCAAAACTTCCAAACCGGCGATCGATCGCAGCAAAGTGCTTTTTCCGCAGCCAGAAGGCCCCACCAGCACCATGAACTCGCCGTCTTCGACCGTTAGGTTAATGCGTCGCAAAACGCTGTTAGACGAAGGGCGATCGACCACAGGCGAGACACTTTCTGCGACGGTGTTTGCTTCTTTTTCCTGTTCCCCTTGGCGGAGCGGAAAACTTTTGTAGATATTTTCTAATAAAACTTGCGCCATCAAACAATTTTAGGTTTTAGATTTTAGATTGGGCATGGGGCACGGGCATGGGGCATTGGTAATTGAGGTATTCAAGGAAGGAGGAAGTTCGGCAACGATCAGTATACGGGATTTAAATGATTTAACGGATGGATGTTGAATTTAGAAGTCAGAGGTCAGAAATCAGATTAATTCCCAATGCCCAATGCCCCATACCCAATGCCCAATGCCCAATGCCCAATGACTATTGACTGCTGATAACTTTGATAATTTTTTCACCTGGATGGAGGTCAAAAACTCGATCGCCCGCAGCATCTTTCCCCCAAAAAGCTATAGCATCAATAGCAGATCGCAGCAGGCGGCCAGAATTAGTAAAAAGTTTAACATCCGTACCCGGAACAGCCTGCAGCAAGCCAACTAAAGCATCTTTAGGCTCGGAGAAACGAAAAGCTTGAGTGCCAATTTCGCCCCGGTTAGTAAGTCTGACAGAACCTGCAGGCATTCGTTTTGCCCAACCCAATTCGGAAAATAGCACCAGACTGTCGTCCGGGTCGAGAGTTATGCAACCCACCAACTCTTCCTGCTTCCGCAACCTGGTGACTTGAGAACCCTGGGCCGCGCGGCCCATTGGCGGCAGTTGTTCATCATCGATCTCAAACCGGAGGACTCGGCCTCCTGAAGTTGCGATCGCCACTTGCTCGCCTACTTTAGCCAGACTCGCACAGCGCAGCCGATCGTCCTCCTTGAGTTTAACAACAGTAACGCCGCGATTAGTCAAATCAGCAAATTCCTGCATCGGCAAGCGCTTAATTTTCCCTTGCTGAGTCAGAGTTACTAAATCTGCTGCTTCCGAATTTTCCGGCAAAATAAAGTGTGCAACTGTGATTTCTGACAAAGCGCGACCCGCACTATCTTTAGTAGCACTCGGCGACAACAAACTAACGATCGGCGTTCCCCGGTCTTTGGCGCTACTACTAGGAATATCCGCCACTTTCAGCGGGTAAGCTTTGCCATTAGGAGTTAAGACGACCAAAGTGCGATCTGTTTTTGTCAGATTTGCCGTCACAATAAAATCTTCATTTTTTTCTAAAGCTGAAACCGATTTTTCGCGACTTTTCGAGCGCGGCCTTTCCCCAGCCGGCAAGCGTCGCACGTACTGCTTGTGTGAAAATTCAACAATAGTTTCCTCTGCCTCTACAACGGGCAATAAGTTAGGCTGAATCGTTGCAGGCGACAACTGCTTCACCGCAGAATTTTTCTTACCCGAAAATTGCGGTTCGGCGTTTGCTGCGCGTGCGGTTCCATTGGCGAATTTAGTGCGGCGGGGGTCAGCGTACTTGCGTTTTAGCGAGCGAAATTCCTTCTTTAAAGCCTTCAAAAGTTCGCGCCTGTCGCTCAACAACCGCTGCAATTCTTGAATATTAGCCGTCAACTCATCAAACTCAGACTGTAAATTTTGCCTTTCCAAACCAGTCAGCCTACGCATAGGCATCGCCAAAATCGCATCAGCTTGACTTTCGCTCAAATTGAGGCGAACTTGCAAAGTTTGCTTAGCAGTAGAGCCGTCAGGAGAATTTCTGAGAATGTCGATCGCTGTATCGAGATTTGTCAAAGCCAACATTAAGCCTTGGACAATGTGACAGCGGCGTTCCGCAGCCTGCAACTCATAATTGTAGCGGCGGGTAAGAGTCACTTCCCGGAAATCCAGAAATTCCTGCAACAATTGTCTCAGCGTCAACTGTCGCGGTTGACCGTTGACAATTGCCAGCAAAATCGCCCCAAAATTTGTTTGCAGGTCAGTTTGTTGGTAAAGGCGAGCGAGAACCGCTTCTGGGGAAAATTCCCGCTTGAGTTCAATCACCACTCGAATGCCTTCGCGATCGCTCTCGTCACGCAAATCAGAAATACCATCGAGGCGGCCAGCATTTACCAACTCCGCCACCTTTTCAATCCAAGCCGCCTTATTTACCTGAAACGGAAACTCCGTCACCACGATCGCCGTTTTAGTACGCACCTTGCGATTACCAGGCACCTCTTCCACCCCGGCCACACCCCTGACCGCAATGCTGCCTCGGCCCTTAGTGTAGGCGTCAACAATGCCCTCTGTAGCAACGATTTCCCCTCCTGTTGGAAAATCCGGGCCCGGAATCAGTTCTATCAACTTCTCGTCGGATAGTTCCGGGTTTTCAATCAAAGCAATTAAACCGTCTACCACCTCCCCCAAATTGTGCGGCGGGATATTAGTTGCCATCCCCACAGCAATGCCAGCACAGCCGTTGAGTAACAGAAACGGCAACTGAGCAGGCAGCGCCGTCGGTTCCTGCTGCGAACTGTCAAAGTTTCCAGTAAAATCAACAGTTGCCTCGCCGACTTGGGTTAGCATAGCTTCGTGGGCGATCGGTGCCAGCCTAGTTTCCGTATAGCGCATAGCAGCCGCCGGATCATTGTCCACCGAACCGAAATTGCCGTGACCCGCCAGTAAAGGATAGCGGCTCGAAAACTCCTGAACCATGCGTACCAGAGCGTCGTAAACCGATTGGTCGCCGTGGGGGTGATATTTTCCCAAAACATCTCCAACTACCCGGGCGCACTTACGGTAAGGTCGGTCTGGCGTCAGACCGAGTTCGTGCATCGCATATAAAATTCGACGGTGAACAGGTTTTAAACCGTCGCGGACATCAGGCAAAGCTCGCCCGACGATCACACTCATGGCATATTCGAGGTACGATTGCTGCATCTCGGCGTGCAGAGGCGTAGAAATTACTTGCCCGGAAAGTAGGTTGAGTTGTTTAGCCATTAGTCCTTGTGTCCGTTAATTCCTGAGTGAAAACAGCCTCTGTCAATAATGCCGAGGTTCCCTGTCTCGATTGAAAAGCCTTTGCTGCTGGCGAACCGAAAGTTCGACCCAACCGCCCATTTGAAGAATAAAAATAAACTTAACTTGTGAAAGCAGAATCAGAGTCCCGAAGACGGGCAACACTTGCCTCTTACTCTCCACTCTTACCCTAACCTCTATGTTGCCTTCATTTGCGCCTACCTGTCTATTTACCTTCTGCCGTGAGAAGGTAAATAGACAGGAGAACACGGAATGCCAGAAACTCAGAACGTAGTGAGGCTGTAGCTCTTCCTAGGCAAGCGTCACGAGGGACTTGAGTCCCCGTCAATCTATGATAGAATTTAATTGCAATTAGGAATAACCATCTACACGAAGAAATATTCTATTCAGGAGAAACCCCGGATCGATCTCGTCTCAGTACAGCCGTAGTGTGGATCGAGCAGCAACGGTTGACGATCGAGCTTACCGTATTTTGGCAAGCGTGATGGACTCCGAAAGTATTAAAAAAGAAAAGTAAGCGCAATTGGAATACCCCTGGTAGTGGTAATTGTTCTGAGCGTGTAGAGACGACTGGACGATGAGTGAAGTCCCTGTTTTGGGCTTATTCAACCATAGAGCGTGGCCGTGACTCACTGATGAAGCATCTCAATGAAAGCACCCAAGCTAGAAATTGGAGGCAGGAAACAGGAGCCAGGAGGAAAGAGGAAGAAGGAAGGAGCCAGAAGAAGTGTTTGTACAAATTATGAAATGCTCCCCTCACTGAGAGTGTCAAAAATGCCGATATCGATGAATTCATCACTCAAAAGCTCTCCTGGCGATATCTCGTAGTCTGGCCTCCGCTTGATGAAAGAAAGCGTCGATATTTGAAGCCGTTTTGATGGGTTAAAACTCAGAATTAGGAATCTCCAACAATCCCCGCTAGATTCGCTACTTCGATTTCTGTGGCGACGCGAGGAAGGAAATAATTATCACACATTCCCGATTCTAATACCAGTTCAAAAAATAATGCAACTGTAGGCGAGTGATCCAAACTGATATCCAGTCAATCAGTTCCCATCTAAAATATAAAATATAAAATCAGAAATGGTAGAAGCCGGAGGCTTGACCGAAAGAAAGGATATTATAAGTCCAGGACGCACGGGTAGTCAGAAACCGGGTTTTTTCATAACAATAGTTCGTTATAGCCCGCCGAAACGAGCAAAAACCCGGTTGCGAGGCGTCGTCCCTGCGTCCTGGATTGTACTAGAAACCTGCTACCTGAGAATCTTGAGACTCTCACCAGTGTCAGGTCTAGTTATAAAAAAGAACTAAACTGTCTGTGTGTAGTAGTCTAAATGATGGTACTGGATGCTTCTAGGCATCTGTAAACCCTCTCACAGCTAGTGGCTCAAGGATATACATACGGGTTTTGCAGGGTTCCCGGCTGATGGCGCTAAAAACTCTGCATTTTTGACGGGGAATGTAGTCCCCGTCTCGTGTTCCTCTTTGGACTAAAGTCACAAAGTTTCTATACTTCCCATATTTATTTATGAAAACCGTTCTGATTGTAGAGGACGATTTGGTTAATGCTCGGGTTTTTTCCAAAATTCTGACTAAGCGGGGGGGCTTAGCCGTGAAGCACACGGAAAATGTTGAAGAGGTGATGCAGATTGCTGCCAACGGCGAAGCTGATTTGATTTTAATGGATGTGTCTCTTTCGCGCAGCGTGTACCAGGGCAAATCTGTTGACGGCATTAAGATTACTCAACTGCTCAAAGCTGACCCGCAAACGGCCTCGCTGCCGATTATTTTGGTGACTGCTCACGCGATGGCTGGTGATAAAGAAACATTTCTGGATCAAAGCGGTGCCGACGGTTACATCTCTAAACCTGTGGTAGACCATCAAGAGTTTGTTAATCAAATCAAGGCTTTGCTACCTGATTGAGTGAACCATACATGAATAAAAAATAAGAAGGGAGAAGGAAAAAGGAAGCAGGAAGAAAGAATTGTTTGTTTGAACCCACAAACAATTAAAACTCTAGAATTACAAAGTTTGCTTAAACTCTGAATCTTCCTTCTTCCTTCTTCCTTTGGATGTCCCGATTACACGATGCTATGAGTTCGCAGCTTGAATTAGTGAGGAAAAACTTGAGATTTTTCAACTCATGAAATCGAAGTGTGCGTTGCGGCGAGGAAGCAACTTATCCTCAGCGAGCGCAACGCTGTTCATTCATTCATGCAATCTCAAAACTATGATTAGTCTTCGTCCTCATCGAAGTCAAAACCGATATCATCATCATCATCATCCGGTCCCAAGGCATCATCCTCAGTCTCAGCGACAAAATCGTCTTCATCAACCTCAACTTCCTCAAAATCCTCATCAGGCTCAAGATCAGAGGCGCGCCCGATCTCAAAACCGCTCTCGATCGTATAAGCGCGGCGGGCCGTACGGTCATCAAGTACCACATCCTCCTGCAAATCGTGGATGTCGTCATCAAACACAGCACCATCAAAACCCGCATCCTGAACCCCAGCATCCTCATAGGCATTGAACCCAGTACCCGCAGGAATCAGGCGGCCGATAATCACATTTTCCTTGAGCCCGCGCAGCCAGTCAGACTTACCTTCGATCGCAGCCTCAGTCAACACCCGCGTAGTCTCCTGGAACGAAGCAGCGGAAATAAAGCTATCAGTATTCAGCGAAGCCTTAGTAATCCCCAGCAACACCGGAGTATAATCCGCCGGCGCTCCACCAGTAATTGACATCGCCTCATTCACCTGCTCAACCTGCCGCAATTCTACCAACTCGCCGGGGAGCATAGTAGTATCGCCGCCATCTTCCATCCTGACTTTGTTGGTCATCTGGCGGACAATCACCTCGATGTGCTTGTCGGAAATATCTACGCCCTGAGACTGATAAACCGACTGCACCTCATTCACCAAAAACGTCTGCACCTGTTGGAAACTCTCTAAGGCAGCCTCAAAAGTAGACTGCCGCTCCTTGAGCACGTGGAAGAACACCTCCAGAATTTCGTGAGGATTGGCGGGCCCATCGGTCAAAGCTTCCGCGACGCCTACGCGCTGTCCGTCGGAAACGATCGGGTTTTGACCAGGCAACAAAGGATACTCCTCAATCCGGCCATCATCCTCAATCACCGCAAGTTCCACAACATCGTCATCCGTAACCACGCGAGCCGTCCCCGGCCGCTTGGCTAAAATACAAGCTTCCTTCGGCTTCCGTCCTTCAAGAAGTTCCTCGATCCGTGGCAAACCTTGAATGATATCCCCAGTCTTTGCCCGCTCAAACACCAGAATCACCAAATTGTCACCTCGCTGCACCAAGTCGCCGTCGTCTACGTGCAGCACCGCACCGGCCGAAACCCGGTAAGGACGAGCCACCCTGAGCAAGAGTTTCGCCGGTTCTGTCTCCGACCCAGGTACAACCTTCACAACTTGGCCGGACTCTTCGAGAACAACTCCCGGAGCTATTTCAGTACCAGCCACCAGCAGTTGCCCCGGACTCACATCCGGCGTACCCGCCACAGAGATCGAAATAGAATCCGCATCTCGCATCACCAACAGGCGGCGCACTGGTTCGCCATGCCCCTCACGGATGCCTCGAACGATACCCGCTTCTTTGCAGAGAATCTCTGTGCGGGCGACTACTGCCCCGGGCGCGATCGACTGCCCATCTTCGACCAACAGCCGCGTGTGGGTGCTGCCTTGAGTCGGATCGGCAGATACGTCCCGCCGAATCACCAGCGATTCCAAAATCACTAACTGCAAGCGGAAAGTCTTTGAAGCTCGATCGCCCCCATCGGCTACTGTCATAGCCAATTCTTGCGACTCCGTACCGTCTTCAGCCGATCCCCAAGCCGGGCCCGAACCATCCGCCCCAAAAGCCATAGCATCGTCCTCATCCGGCAGCAGCTCGATATCCGCCGCCAGTTGCGGAGCTCCGGAACCAATTTCCAAGATAAGCTGAGTCCGCAGCAGTTCCAATCCCTCGACAGACTTGACGCGCTCCCCATCCTTATAAGGAAGTCGCTGCACCGCTTTCAAAGAGATGGACTCATTGAGCGCCGTTTGAGAAGGCACAGGTGGCTTATCCGGCACTGGAAACTCCACCACAGGCCGCAGCAGCAAAGCCGGGCCTTCGGGAGTTTCGATATACTCCGCATAGCCCAACTCTTCGGCAACCAAGCCAGGGAAAATTTCTTGACCGGCGTTGACGATTTGACCTTCCCCAAATGTTAGCGGCGGGCGGTCTACTACATGGAGTGTGCCCGGTTTGATCACAATTTCCCGGAGGATGTCATTTTTCTGAGTGATTTCCACTGCCCCGCTGGTTTGGCAGAAAATATCCTTAACGACTTCTGTACCAGCCTCAACGTACTGGCCATCTTCCACCAGCAGCAGAGAAATATCCTTATTAACCTCGTGGCACTCTTCCGGTATCCAGAGCAGAGTGCCACCTTTGACCACTTCGTAGCCAAGTTTAGCTTTGCCGCGCTTGTGGACTTCCACCCCGCCGTACTTGACAATGCCCCCTGTAGCTGTCCGGTAGCTGTCGTCGAGCAGTTCGGCGACGACTTCCCCGTTAATCACTTTGCTCCCAGGAGCCGTCTTCAGGGAAAACCGCTGCTTAGAAGATGTTTCGATCGTGTAGTGGTCGCGGCCGCCTGCACTTTCCGCCCGCACGACTGCTTGGTCGAGCAGGACTTGGGCGGTGATAATTTCAATTTCTCTGGGGTCAGCGATGCGGACTACGCCACCGTGTTCTGAGACGAGTTTAGTTTCGGCAATCACGCTTTCGGCCGGAATGCGATCGCCATTTTTCACTGCAGGTTCCGCGCCTGGGGGCAAGTTGTAGACTTCTCCTGAGAGAATCCAAATCAGCCCGCCTTTGCTGGCTGTGCGGGTGGTGTTCCCTTGGCGGTCGGTTTTTTCTTCTGGCACCAAATCAGCAAATTTGGCTTCTCCGGCTAAGTCGGAAGCCACGTCTGTAGTCACTTTTTCAGTGGTTTTGCGGGCGGCGCGACCGACGATCGGCACTTCTGCCAAAACTTGACCGGGAATGGCGCGCTGTCCGTCTTTGACCATCAGAGTAGAACCCTGGACGATCGCCAATTCGATTTTCAGTTTTTGATTCTTGGCGCCGGACTTACCTTCTTCAAATCCGTCGCCCTCAAATACAAGTTTGCCGTTGTTTTCTGCCACCAGTGCTTCTTCGCCGTGTCTGGTGCGGAACGAGCGAGTACGCAAGTTCTTGAATTTCACTACACCGGGGAACGGTGCGCGTTCTTGTTTCGCGACTTCTCCGGTGAATACGCCGCCGGTGTGGAAGGTACGCATGGTGAGCTGGGTTCCGGGTTCCCCGATCGACTGAGCTGCAATAATCCCAATCGCTTCTCCCATGTCCACCATTTTCAAGTGGGCAAGACTCCAGCCATAGCAGTGCTGACAAACCGATCGGGTAGATTCACAAGTCAGGGGCGATCGTAAATACACCTCTGCCACCCCAGAATTACCAATTTCCGTCGCCAACTCCTCAGTAATTGGCTGATTTCGGACGGCTTTTTCGCTGCCGTAAGACACGATTTCCCCGGTTTTGGGGTGCACCACATCTTTGGCGAACACCCGCCCTAGCAGCCTGTCCTTGAGGGGAATCAGCACTGTTGCTCCGTCCGTCATCGGCCGTACTCGAATTCCGCGCTGAGTGCCGCAGTCCACTTCCCGCACGATTACGTCTTGGGATACGTCCACCAAACGGCGAGTCAAATAGCCAGAGTCTGCCGTCCGCAAAGCTGTATCTACCAAGCCTTTGCGCGCGCCGTAGGAAGAGATGATGTATTCGGTGACGGTGAGTCCTTCGCGGAAGTTGGTTTTAATTGGCAAGTCGATGATTTCTCCTTGGGGATCAGCCATCAATCCGCGCATTCCGACTAGCTGTCGCACTTGAGAAATGTTTCCCCGAGCCCCGGAGAATGCCATCATGTACACCGAGTTTAGGGGGTCTGTGGCTCGGAAGTTTTTGACTACTTCGTCTTTGAGGTCTTCTGATGTACTGTTCCAGGTATCGATTACTTTTTGGAAGCGTTCGACTTCGGTGATTTCGCCTCTGGTGTATTTTTGTTCGGTGATGCGGATTTCTTCTTCGGCTGCATCGAGGAGCGATCGTTTTGACGGGGGCACTTGCAAGTCGTCTACGCTAATCGAAACTCCCGCTCGTGTCGCAAAGCGGAAACCCAAGTCTTTGAGTTTATCGGCCATTTGCGCTGTACGGGCTGTTCCGTAGTGCATGAAAGACCAAGAGATTAATTTTTTGAGCTGACCTTTGTCAACAACTCGATTGCGAAAAACAATTTCCTTATTTTCTGTCATTTTTCTGAGTAATGGTAATTGGTAATTGGTAACTTTTACTGCCGTTCGACTTCGGTTCCCCTGAGCGAAACCCAAGGGTTCAGGAACCGCGTTGCCGAAAAATTGGTAATTGGTAATTGGCAATTGGTAATTGGTAAGTAGAGCGGTGGGAAAAAACACCAACCATTTTGTAGAGGTGGGTTTAGCGTATAAGGAAGAGAGCTAAGCTAGAAGATGAATGCACTCACCTGCTCTTCCCATAATAAAGTTTATTTTCACCTACCTACTTAATTGGTAATTGGTAACTTTTACTGCCCTTCAACTGCGATCTGGAACCGCGTAGCCGAGGTAGTGGTAAGTAATAAGGGGTAATTTTTCCGGCTGCAATCACTATTATTTGTTAGCGATCATTTGTCAGTTATTACCCATTACCTCTTACCTATTACTTCTTACCCATTACCTCTTACCGATTCCCAATTTCTAATTGTTAATTACCGATTCGATGGTTTGGTGATAAATAATCCTGCCTGGAGTAGTGCGAATAAATTGATTGATCACCTTGCCCTCTCCGTCTTCCCGAACCCGGCGGAACTTGTATTCTTTCGTCACGATACCGTCGGTAGAGCGTTCCACCTTCAGCGGTTCTCCTTCGGGTTCTGTATTTTCTATGGCGCCTTGAAACCTCACCCACACATAAGAGTGCAAGTCAACGACTCCTTGTTCGTAAGCTACAACCGCGTCGGTCAGGTTGGAGAAATAGTGACCTGCTCCTTTTTGAGCGTCAGGATTTTCGGCTGTCAAGTAATAGCAACCGAGTACCATATCTTGAGAAGGAGTAACGATCGGTCTTCCGGTTGCCGGCGACATAATGTTGTTAGAAGCCAGCATTAGCAAGCGTGCTTCCGCCTGAGATTCCAGAGACAAAGGCACGTGCACGGCCATTTGGTCGCCGTCAAAGTCAGCGTTAAAAGCCGGACAGACTAGCGGGTGAAGCTGAATTGCCCTCCCGTCCACCAAAATCGGCTCAAAGGCTTGAATCCCCAAACGGTGAAGCGTCGGCGCCCGGTTCAGCATTACCGGGTGTCCTTCAATCACCTCCTGAAGCACGTCCCAAACGCTGGGATCGTTTCGCTGGATCAGTTTTTTGGCAGCTTTGATGTTGTTGACCAATCCTTGGCGGATCAAGCGGTGGATGACGAAAGGCTGGAAAAGTTCGATCGCCATTTCTCTCGGCAAACCGCACTGATGAATCTTCAGTTTCGGCCCCACCACAATCACCGATCGCCCGGAGTAGTCAACCCGTTTCCCCAGCAAGTTTTGCCGGAAGCGGCCTTGTTTCCCTTCAATGATGTCCGACAGCGACTTCAGCGGCCGATTATTTGCCCCCACCACTGTCCGGCCCCGGCGACCGTTGTCAATCAGCGCATCCACTGCTTCTTGCAGCATCCGCTTTTCGTTGCGGATGATAATCTCCGGTGCCAGAATTTCTTGCAGTCTCGCCAAGCGGTTGTTGCGGTTGATGACTCTCCGATAGAGGTCGTTGAGGTCGCTCGTTGCAAAACGCCCGCCGTCTAACTGCACCATCGGCCGCAAGTCGGGGGGAATCACCGGAATCACATTCAGCACCATCCAATCTGGTTGAGATCCCGTAGCGATGAAATTGTCAATTACCCGCAACCGTTTAATTAACTTTGCCCGTTTTTGACCTTTAGCATTAGCAATATCTTCCCGCAACTTTTCTGCTTCACTTTCTAGCGGAATATTTTGCAGCAAAACTTGCAAAGCTTCAGCACCTATTCCTACTTCTACGCCCGTCAGCGTGGAATCTTCGCTGTAAAGTTCGTCTTCTATTTCCAGCCAAGCATCTTCGGTGAGCAATTGCTTGTATTGCAGCTTTTCTGCATTACCTGCATTTAGGACAACGTAGGCATTGAAATAAACTATTTGTTCCACATCTCGGAGCGGCATATCTAATAGAATTGCCATGTAACTCGGGATGCCTTTGAGATACCAAACATGAGCTACTGGAGCTGCTAATTTGATAAACCCCATGCGATGGCGGCGGACGCGAGATTCAGTTACTTCAACACCGCATCTTTCGCAAACAATGCCTCTATGGCGAACTCGTTTGTACTTCCCACAATGACATTCCCAATCTTTTGCAGGCCCAAAAATGCGCTCGCAAAACAAGCCATCCATTTCAGGTTTTAACGTGCGATAATTAATTGTTTCTGGTTTTGTCACCTCGCCAGTTATCTGACCGTTGGGTAAAGTTCTCTCTCCCCACTGTCGAATTCTTTCTGGTGAAGCTAACCCGATCTTTACGTAATCAAAGCGTTGTTCTATTTTTGCCATTCTTGACTCCAATTGATAATTTACAGGCGATTATTTGTGGTTGTTTATCTTTTTTGTTTGCTTGTTTTACGGCTTAAATCAATGTTAGACTCCTCTATATGTGACGTTGTTTTTAATATCAGATATCACACTTGACGATACTCCAAAGTCATCAGCGATTTTAGAGACTGATTCTCTACCTCTAATTCTTTTTCGTACCTCAAGAGCTTGCTCGAAGGTCAATTTGCGATCGAGATATCCACCCATGCGAGGAACTGGAACCTCTTCGCCTGCTTCCTTCCAAGTGACGTGATACTTAATATCGTGTATGGTTTTGCGACCAACACTGTATTCCTGAGCTACATCCTTCACTCTCTCTCCTGCTGCTAGTTTTTGCCGAATTTCTCGCACCTTTTCCCAATCTAATTTGGCATTGGAAAGAGGATGACTTTTTCCTTGAGTGCGTCCTTTCTTAGAAGCATCTAACAAATTTTGAGTGCGAGTACCAGCCCAAAGGTGTTCTGGATTGATGCAACTGGGATTATCGCAGGTATGACAAGCATCCATCGAAGTCGGAAGTTCATATCCTAATTTCTCGGCTAAAACAGCACGGGTAACTGATTTTAATTTCCCATTTTTCCAGTATCTGCCATAACCTTGACCATCCTTTCCACCTAAGAAAATGATGCAGCCGCTGTCTTGAATTTCTCCTAAAAAATTGGGTGAAACTGTAGTGAAGTTATCGGGAATATTTGTCTGAAGTATCTTAGT
>NZ_JAUBQU010000025.1:24793-26038 GCF_036701435.1 Microcoleus sp. Pol12A5 | reverse complement strand
CTGTCTTGAATTTCTCCTAAAAAATTGGGTGAAACTGTAGTGAAGTTATCGGGAATATTTGTCTGAAGTATCTTAGTAATAGTTTCATGTTGTACTCCATACTCTTTTGCTAGGTGGTTCTTGATGGTTCCAGATAAATATTGAGTCTGAATTTCCCGTAGTTGTGCGATCGACAATATGCCAATACCGGGAATACTTTTGCGTCTGGGAGTTTTGCGATCGCGCCCAATCATCTGCCCGGTATTCTCAGCAGCAGTACCTACTACCAGATGTGCCGGGTTGATGCAGCTTCGATTGTCGCAGGTATGGCAACCAAAATAACCGGAACCGAGGAACCCTGCTATTTTTGATTCGAGGACTAACCGGTGGACTAAAACGGTTTTGCCATCGATCCACTTGCGCCCGTAACCGTTGCCAAACTTGCTCCCTTGCCAATTAATACAGCCCGTCGCCCGGTCAACTTCTCCTTGAATTCCCGGGACAACTGTTACAATATTCATGTTCAGCGTCTCTCCTGTTTAGAGCGTTGATTCGCCTCAACAGTGTTCGTACCACTGCTGAGGCATTTTAATTAAAGATTGTCGATTAAAGATTAAAGAATTGAATCCAATCAAAAAATCTTTAATCTTTAATCTTTAATGCCTAATCCTCGTCAAGTTCGTCACGAGAAAGCGATTCGTAAGTAGGCCGGGAGGGCGATCGCTTGCCCCCAGCATCTGCCATCAAATCCACCTCAACGTGTTCGCTGCCCTCGTCGGACGTATTCACCTTGTGCACAGCAATATCCAAGCACAAAGACTGCAACTCCCGCATCAGCACCTTGAAAGATTCGGGCGTACCGGGGCGCGGAATGGCTTTGCCTTTGACGATCGCATTCAGCGCTTCATTCCGCCCCTGCATATCGTCCGACTTCACAGTCAGCAACTCTTGCAAAGTATAAGCGGCGCCGAACGCTTCCAGAGCCCAGACTTCCATTTCTCCGAACCGCTGACCCCCCTGCTGCGCTTTGCCGCCCAAAGGCTGCTGCGTTACCAGCGAGTAAGGGCCTGTGCTGCGGGCGTGGATCTTATCGTCTACCAAGTGAACCAGCTTCAGCATATAGGCGATGCCGACTGTGATCGGGCGATCGAACGGTTCCCCAGTTCTGCCATCGTAGACAATAGTCTTGCCGGGGTGCTTTTCATTAAACACCCAAGGCTTCCCGGTTTTTTCGCGTGCCTCCTGTAGCTTGCCGTGTACGGTTTC
>NZ_JAUBQU010000025.1:18162-24693 GCF_036701435.1 Microcoleus sp. Pol12A5 | reverse complement strand
GCGAGCACTTGACCTGCTACGACTCGATCGCCCTCATAAATCAGCGGACGCTGGTTTAAACAAGTATCTTGGTTAGAGCGCTGATATTTTTGCAGTTCGTGTTCGATGCAGCCAGCATATTTTTGCTTCCAAACCGAGGGCTGCTTAACTTTGAGATCGTCGTATTCCTTAATCAGGAAATGTTCTTCGCTGGAATTCGATTCGGCATCTACAGCCAGGGGTTTGACAATAATCCGGGTAGCGTCGATGTAAATCACCTCGCCGTCGATCCGGGAAACCACAACCATCCCGGAATCTCGGGCCGCCTGAGCTTCCAAGCCCGTACCGACTAGCGGCCGTTCTGGTTTCAGTAGCGGCACAGCTTGCCGCTGCATATTCGATCCCATCAGAGCTCGGTTGGCGTCGTCGTGTTCCAAGAACGGAATCAGCGATGTCGCTACGGAGACGATTTGCACGGGCGAAATCGCCATGTAGTCCACCTGCATCGGCGTGGTGGTAGTAAATTCTTGGCGGTAGCGGACGGCTACGGTTTCGCCTAAGAGGTTGTTGTTTTCGTCGAGGCTGATGTCTCCAGGGGCGACGCGCAAATCGTCTTCTTCATCGGCTGTCATGTAAACAGGGGCTTTGTCGCGCAGCACCCGTCCTTTTTCTACTGGATAAAAAGGAGTTTCAATGAAGCCGTAGGGGTTGACGCGGGCGTGGGTTGCCAAGGAACCGATCAGACCTGCGTTGGGGCCTTCTGGTGTTTCGATCGGGCAAATCCGGCCGTAGTGGGACGGGTGAATGTCCCGCACTGCAAACCCGGCGCGTTCGCGAGTCAGACCTCCTGGGCCCAAGGCTGAAAGCCGACGTTTGTGAGTCAGTTCTGCCAGAGGGTTGGTTTGATCCATGAACTGCGATAGCTGGGAGGAACCGAAGAATTCCTTGATTGCCGCTACCAGCGGTTTGGGGTTGACCAGAGAAGCGGGGCTGAGGGAGTCGGCATCCGAGACGGTCATTCTTTCGCGGATAATCCGTTCTAAGCGGTTGAGTCCGACGCGCACTTGGTTTTGCAGCAGTTCTCCGACACTGCGGACGCGACGGTTGCCTAAGTGGTCGATGTCGTCGGTGGAGCCGATGTCGAATTCGAGGTTAATTAAGTAGTCGATCGCCGTCAAGATATCTTGGGATGTCAGCACCCGCATGGTATCGGGGACTGTCAAGCGCAGTTTTTTGTTGAGTTTGTAACGGCCGACTCGGCCCAAATCGTAGCGTTTGGGGTCGAAAAAGCGCGAGTTAAGGAGCTGTTCGCCGCCCGCTACGGTGGGGGGTTCCCCTGGACGGAGTTTGCGGTAGAGCTCCATCAAAGCTTCTTCTTCGCCGAATTGTCCTTCTTTCTCGATCGTCTTTTGGAAGTATTCCGGGTGCCGCAGGGAGTCGTAGATTTCGCCGTCTGTAAGTCCGAGGGCTTTGAGCAGCACCTGAGCCGATAGTTTGCGGGTTTTGTCGATTCTGACCCAGACTAAATCGTTTTTGTCTGTCTCAAATTTCAGCCAAGCGCCACGGTTAGGGATCAGACTGGCGTTATAGGAACGGCGACCGTTTTTGTCGGTTTCTGATTTGTAGTAGACGCCGGGGGAACGCACGATTTGGTTGACAATTACCCGTTCTGCGCCGTTGATGATGAATGTGCCGCGCTCGGTCATCAAGGGCAAGTCGCCGATGAAGACTTCTTGTTCTTTGATTTCCCCTGTTTCTTTGTTAATCAGGCGGGTGGGGACGTACATTTGCACCGAGTAGGTGCTGTCCCGGCGCTTGGCTTCGTCCACATCATATTTGGGGCGCTTGAGTTTGAAGTCTTTGCCCATGAAGTGGAGTTCCAGCTTGCCCGTGTAGTCTGTAATCGGGGAGAAGCTGTCGAGTTCTTCGATCAGCCCGGCTTCTAGAAACCAGCGAAAACTTGCCCGCTGGATTTCGATCAAATCGGGCAAGGTGAAGGCGAATTCTGTGTAATCTTTAGTGGTCATGGGGGTCCTTTTTCCGCAGTGGCTCTAGCTTTTTACATGGCGCCAAGGCTGGGCTTTTTTACCTTGTTGCGTTTTTTTGATGGATTGTGTGAGAGAATTTATATGATGTTTTCGATCGCCTGCCAACTGCTGCAACGGTTATTTTTGCTTGTGGCTCGCAGTATTTTTGTGCGGATTTTAGTTTCGATCGAGATGCTTTTAGCTCTGATATCGTGGTATCCCAGGGTTAATTCCCTACACTTTTGACTCCTAAAATTGACTTGACAGCTATTGCCAAATTGCTGAGGTTCCAAGTTTCTTCTGATGTGTAAGTTTGAGTGTGTAAGTTTGAGGTATTGCCTGAAGTTTTGACCGATCCCGAAGTTTAGCGTACTCGCGTTGTGTTGGTAGTTCCTGGGCGACATCGAAGTCGCGGATACTAAGCCAACGCCCGATCGCTCAGTTCTTTTTATTATAGGACGCAAATCCGATCGCAACAGGCAACGCCAAAAGAATCTCCAATAAAGGATGAATCCGGTTTTTCGGGCAGGATAGAAATGGGATTGTCCTGAGCACTGGCTCCTAAATCGACCTGTTTTCCTCGTTTCTCTGTTCTGCTATAACTAAACTGAAAAGCCGAATAGCTGACAGGCATTTTTGGTTGTCTGCTGGGACAAAGTTAAGAGAGAAACTCCTCTCAATTTAGCAACTTGCTCGGCTACGTAGTAGACATAGGCTGGTTCGTTGCGTTTTCCCCGCTGGGGTACGGGGGCGAGAAAAGGGCAATCGGTCTCGACTAGGATGCGATCGCTATTTACCATACAAGCTGATTCTTGTATTTGCAAGGCTTTTTTAAAGGTGACTGTTCCGCTAAAACTAATGTAGAAACCTAGGTCTAAAAACCACTGGGTTTCTTCGGGTGTGCCTCCCCAGCAGTGCATGACCCCGCGCACTGACCCGCGTGTTTGCCAAAAGTTCCTCAGCATTTCGGCCATTGGGGCGGCGGCGTCGCGACAGTGGATAATGACTGGTTTGTCAAGTTCCTGGGCGATTGCAAGCTGTGCCTCAAACACTTTAAACTGGTGTTCTCGATCGTCAGCTTTATAAAAGTCCAGTCCGGTTTCGCCGATCGCCACTACCCTAGAGTCCGAACTTGCTAATTCCCTAATCTGGCTCGCAGTCTCGTCTTTCCACTTGTCCGCATCTAGGGGGTGGAGTCCAACCGCAAACGAGACTTCTGCAAACTGATTGGCGATTGCTTGGATGCCGGCAAACTCTTCTGGCTCTACACAAGAATGAACCAGCCGAACTACACCAGCTTCGCGCCAGCGTTCTCGAATGGCTTCTAACTCAGATTTGTAGGTTTCAAAGTTGATATGAACGTGAGTGTCGATGAGCTGCATGGGGGAAGCAGATTAGAGGTGATACGGGAGAGTCCTAGTGGGAGAGGGCGAGGGGGGAGTGAGAGAGTCGGGGAGTGGGAGTGGGAGAGAGTGTGTGGGAAAAATCTTCCGTCTTCTTTCTTCCTGCTTCCTGCTTCACGCTTGACTTCTTCTCGCTTGACTTCTTCCCTCAACATCCATCCCTTCAATCTTGTACACTGCTTCGTTGCCGAACTTTCTGCTTCCTTAAGATGCTACCGAGGATGTTTCGTGCGGCTTGAGGGTTCTTGCCAAGCGGGACTTTTTGCGAGCGCCGTTGTTGCGGTGGAGTACACCTTTTTTGACAGCTTTGTCAATTTTGCTGTAGGCCTCAGACATTCGCTGCTGGACTTCTTGCATTAATTCCGGGCTCGGAGCTGCGGCGTACTTGTCTACGGCAGCGAAATACTTCTTCATCAAAGTTTTGACCGCTGACTTGTAAGATTTGTTGTACAAGCGGTTACGTTCGGCGATTTTGACTCGTTTGACGGCGGACTTAATATTTGCCATAGTTCAGTTGCTGGAAGTAGGTATTCATTGATACACCCTAGTCTCAAGACAGTCTTAAGACACGGGGATTTTGAAGGACAACCTTTTCGGGATCGATCCGCAAAAAGCTTGATTTTTAATGGCGGAGTGAGACAGCCACTTTCCATTCGCTCAAATTGAGCTTCAGATTGAGCTGAGTCTGTGGCTACTTTTTGGCGACGCCCGCGCAATAATTTTTTATTGACTCATTTAACTGCCTGTTTTTTACCCCTGACAATACCCACAGGTATGACACGGGTGTTACAGAGGCGTTTTGCGGTGTTTCCACCGTCACGAGTTAAAGTCACGGTTTCTTGCGCGCAATTTTCAAGTATACAATAATTTGGCGTTTTTTTATAAAAAAATTATCAGGTGTTGGAAAAACTAATATAGCACCTATTCTGCTTAAAATCCAATTCTCGGAAAAATCCAAGTTAAGCTATAACAAAGAATACGGGTTATTTGGGCTTCGGCAAGAAGCACTTAGCGAAGGTAGAAGGTAAAAAGCTGAAGGTAGAAGGTAGAAGACAGCACGGATCTGAAGGTAGAAAGTAGAAGGCAGAATCAAAATTCTTCTGCTCGAACACTCTCCCTCTCGGATATTATCGGGGTCGGACACTCTCCCCTTCTGCGTTTCCACCCTCTCCCCGGGTATCCGGTTCTCTGGCGGGCAATTCCTAGAGAAGGTTATGACTTGTCCTCAGTGTTGCAAAATCCTTGACAGAGATTTAAACGCTGCACTGAAGCCTTGGAAAATACCGCGACTCTCGCGGTTTAAGCTTGTGGACTGGTGGTGGCCTACTTCTCTAGGAGAACCCCACAAAAATCCCCAATTGTCAAGCAAATGTTAGTGAAGTTATAGACGGCATTCCTAATCTCCATGCTGCGAATCATTACTCAGTGGGTTGAGGCACAAGCTGAACTGCGACGGATCTGCGATCGCACCCATGACGAACTTGTCGTTCACAAAGAAGCCACCGTGCGGGAGGTGCTGCAAGCTGTAAGGCGCAGAGGCGATCAGGCTGTGCTGCACTACACTGCTGAATTTGACCGCATGACCATAAATGTGGAAGATTTACGGGTGAGCGGCGCCGAATTGGATGCTGCTTACCAACAGGTGTCGAAAGAATTATTAAATGCCATCCGGCTGGCTTGCAAACAGGTAGAGGCGTTTCACCGACAGCGCGTACCCAAGTCTTGGGTGCAGTTTGGCGATGACGAGATTGTTTTGGGCAAGCGCTACACGCCGGTCGATCGAGCGGGAATCTACATTCCTGGCGGTCAGGCGTCCTATCCAAGCTCGGTGATCATGAATGCGGTTCCTGCGAAGGTCGCCAAGGTGCCGAGACTGGTGATGTGTACTCCCCCCGGACAGGAGAAGAAAATGAATCCTGCGGTGCTGATAGCGGCTCAGGAAGCGGGAGTTGATGAGATTTATCGGATAGGCGGGGCGCAGGCGATCGCGGCTTTGGCCTACGGTACGGAAACTATTCCGAAGGTGGATTTAATTACTGGGCCGGGGAATATTTACGTCACCCTGGCTAAAAAACTGGTTTACGGGACTGTGGGGATCGATTCTCTGGCTGGCCCGTCGGAAGTGTTGATTATTGCGGATGGTTCGGCGAATCCTGTACACGTGGCTGCGGATATGTTGGCTCAAGCTGAGCACGATTCGATGGCGTCGGCAATTTTGCTGACGGCGGATTCGGTGCTAGCTAGGAAGGTGGTGGCTGAGGTAGACAGACAGTTGGCAAATCACCCGCGCCGAACTTTAACAGAAAAGGCGATCGCCAACTACGGTTTAGTCGTAGTAGTGGACTCGCTCAAAGCCGCGGCGGAACTTTCTAACGAGTTTGCCCCGGAACACTTGGAGTTGCAAGTTTCAGATCCCTGGGCTTTGCTCGAGCAAATTCGCCACGCTGGGGCGATTTTCTTGGGCTGCTCGACGCCGGAAGCTGTAGGTGATTATTTGGCTGGCCCGAATCATACTTTGCCGACTTCTGGGGCTCCGCGCTATGCGTCGCCGCTGGGTGTCGAAACTTTTATGAAGCATTCGAGTTTGATTCAATATTCGCCTGCTGCACTTAAGAAGGTGAGTAGGGCGATTAATGTTTTGGCCCAAGCAGAGGGGCTTCCTTCTCACGCTGATTCGGTGCGGCTGCGGACTGAAAATGAGGGAAAGGGTGAGTTTTAGATGGTAGATTTAAGTAGATGATCGGCAAAATACATAGGTAGTCAAAAGCGAGTGAAATGCAATGAAAGGAA
This sequence comes from Microcoleus sp. Pol12A5, assembly GCF_036701435.1. NCBI lineage: Bacteria > Bacillati > Cyanobacteriota > Cyanophyceae > Oscillatoriales > Microcoleaceae > Microcoleus > Microcoleus sp. Pol12A5. The sequence continues at coordinate 18,494 of NZ_JAUBQU010000025.1, read as the reverse complement.
GCAATTCTCTTGCGATTATGGTAGCTTTACATTCTGTGACAAGCGGTCCAGTTTATTTGCACCTACCTACTTACGAACTGCGGGCTTAAGAAACCCGGTTTCTTCAAGAATCTTGCTTAAATGACGCAATTCGGTTAGGAAACCGGGTTTCTGGGTAGGTAATAATAATGTTGGTGGGAAGCACGAAAATTGGGGAAAGTAGGCGACAATCAACTAAAAATTTAAAGTCTAAATATCTGAGATTTAAAGGTGCATGGTATTGAATACTGTTTTGGTAGCGATCGACAATTCAGAGCTTGCAGAACGGGTTTTGCAAGTTGTAGGGCAATTTC
>NZ_JAUBQU010000025.1:0-18062 GCF_036701435.1 Microcoleus sp. Pol12A5 | reverse complement strand
GGTATTGAATACTGTTTTGGTAGCGATCGACAATTCAGAGCTTGCAGAACGGGTTTTGCAAGTTGTAGGGCAATTTCAGCTAGAACCGACGGCAAAGGTGATTCTAGTTCATGTTGTGAGTTCTGGTACGTCGGATTTTGACGCGGTTGTCGATCGACCTCACGCTCAGGGAGTTGAGATTGCTTACCGAGAGGTGGAGAAGTTACTGCAATCTTATCAGGAAAAGTTGCCTTGCCAGAGCGATTTAGAAATTGTGTCCGGGGATCCAGCAGAGGAAATTTTGCGTTTGGCTAATATTTATAAAGCGGATTTAATTGCGATCGGCTGTCGGGGTTTGACTGGTTTAAAGCGGATTTTAGAGGGTTCGGTGAGTGCGGAGGTTGTCGCTGAAGCTCCTTGTTCGGTGTTGGTGGTGCGCGCCAAATGACCGGGAAAACCCCATAACGGCTGCAAGGGGTAGAGTAGATATCAACCAAATTTCTGGAATCCCTTACTGTGCAAGTTCTGCTCAATGTGCTGCATTTCCTCGATATCCTCAGCCGCAACTATCCCGTAAATTTCCGTGTAGATTTTCCCGTATTTAACCTTCTCTAAAGCCGACAGGATTATCAAGTCCTTGCGATCGAGTTCTGGTTTCAGGGTGACAAGAATGGATTCCAAAGTCCCGTCCATTCGGCAGTCACTGGAATATTTAGCCACCTCCTTTCCCCGCCCCAGTAAGGTATGGCGCTGTAAGCAAAGCGGAGTCGAGCCATTAACTCGGAAATTGGCATCAATAGCATACAACTGTCCCTCAGAGTCTTCCAGCACGTCGAAGCCAATAACGCCGAAATAACCCTGTTGGTGAGCATATTTACCAATAGCGGCAATCATCTCAAAAAACCTACTCATGTCGGTTTCGCGGTAGTGAATTAGTCCCCCTAAATAGCTGCCCTCTGGGGTGACAAGTTGGCTGGTAGTGCCGATAAGCGTGATATTTCCCGTTTTGCTTACATAGAACTGCACGCAATAGTTCTGCACTTCATTCTTGACGAATTCCGAGACAATAATCGTATCCAGCAACTTAATATCGAGATATTTCCTCACTTCCTGCAAGCAGTAGTTCAGATCGCTGGCGCTTTTGATAATATAAGTGCCTTCTCCAGAAAGTCCGTGGGATGTTTTAATCAAGTAGGGAAATTGCTCTGGTAACTGAATGCTTTCGAGATTGACTTCGTGCAGATTGTAGCTTTGGTATTTCGGACATTGCACCCCTAATTCTGCTAGCGTTGCTTTGCTGAGTAAGTGGTAGTGGATGTCGGGATGAACGGCGTGTTTTTCTGGTTTGAGATTGTCGAAGGGAAATAGAGTGAGGAGTTTGTCAAAGCGATCGCTTACGCTGAGATCTTCGAGATAAGTTGAGCAGTCTATCATCTCCATACTGCTGTTGCTGAAGCCCAAATGCTCCCGCCAATAGTCAATCAGCGAGTTCGGCGGCTGATTAATCACAATTCCTGGGATGGCATCGCCTAACACAGCCAGATTTTTCCAAGGTTCCTTCTGACCAATCTTGTCGAAAGAAGTTTTTGTGGCTTCACTGCTGCCGTCTTGAATAAAGTATTTTTTTCTGTTGGGATAAGCAGCCCAACTGGCAGTTGCAGGGTAATTTAGGATGAACCCATAACGTGCATCTGTGATGTCTGGAGCAAACAAATCGGAAAGAGAATTACCCTGAAAGTAATGAAAGTCGTATGTTGAGTTCATAGAAACATCCAAGTCGAGTTTGAATTCAACTGTTTTCCCCCCAAGTAAGTAGCTCGACATAATTAAACGTAGGGTGGGCATTGCCCGCCCTACTAATTGAAAGAGTGTTTATTGATGTCAAGCTACTTAATACCTAGGAAACAAGATATTAGTTGCGGAATTTTAACTCTCTCCAACTAGAGAGAATGCAACCTCAATAATTTCAACGATGGACGAGTTATTTTTTCTTAGTGAACACAGCCACCTTGTCCATTTCTGAGGTTCTATAAGCACAAGCCATGTCGGTTGAGTTATGCGCCCAGCCAACCCGCCCTTGAGGGTCTATGAGGATGCACCCAGCTTCTCCTGCTACCTTTGATGCCAGAGTCTCAATAGCCATCTGCGCTGCTTCCTCTGGGTGCTTGCCGGACGCTAGACTGTCGATCGCCGTCTTAGCCAGAACTACTGGTATAATCGACTCGCCATCCCCTGTGGTCGAGCAACCGCCCTGTTGACTGTCAGCAAACAAGCCTGAGCCGATAATGGCGCTGTCGCCGACGCGACCGGCGGGCTTATTCATAGTGCCGCCTGTTGAGGTACCGGCAACTAAGGTGCCACTACTATCCAAAGCTACACAACCAACGGTATTAGGGCGGTCAATAACTTCTTTTTCCTCCTCCCACTCTTCCTGTTGCTCATCGGCGATTAAGTCTTCTTTTGTACACATCTCGGCTCCAATTTCTGCAGCAAAATTTTCTGCATGATCCGCTACTAAGAACATGGGTTTTTTATCCATAATCTTTCGTGCCACAGAGATGGGATGGCACACGCCTTGAACATTTGCGAGGGCTCCCCAAGCTAATGAACCGCCTTCCATCATCGCTGCGTCTAGCTCTACCTCTCCCTTACTGTTGAGAACCGATCCAAAGCCTGCGTTAAATGTCTGGTCAGCTTCCAGAACCCGGATAGCTGCCTCAACTGCTTCTGCTGCGGTACCCCCGCTTGTGAGCACGGCCCAACCAGCTTCTGCGGCTGCGGTACAGCCTGCATTGTTGGCTGCAACCTTGTCTTCTGAGATGGTTTTTGCTCCACCGTGAACAATAATACTCAACACCATAAATTTCCTTTTTTTAATCTTAATACCTACTTAAAAATTTATTATTAGAATAATAAATTTTTAAGTAGTTTTTTATTCCTCATATTTTTATAGATTAGCGCTGTTGAATTTTGGTTTCTTCTATCTTCAGAGATAATTATTTTTGTCGAGCTTTGTGTTCCTTCCGACCTAGCTCTTGACGAATTATTAATAAACCTGTGACCAAAGTTATGTCAATAGTGTGAGGCAATTTGGCTTCGAGTTAGTTAGGAAAATTGAAAGATTTAGGGAGTAAAGATGGGGTAAAATTTAAGGCGATGCACTACACATTAACAGGCAAAAGGGGTAAACCGGAAGAATGAAACTTTGAGAGAAAATAAGTGCGATCGCGCTTCACACCACTCTGAGCCTTTCTGCTTACCCGCCAAAAACCCTCGCAGCGGCAACAAACTAGCCGTTTGACCCAAATTCAGCCGTAGCAGCGGCACTCCCGTGCGATTGCTAATTCGGGGGTACTGTTATTGCTGTGCGAAAATCGCTACTTTTAGTATTAACAAAAGTAACCATCTTTTTTTATTAAAACCGCAAGTAACAGCCGATAAACGCATAGGCAAATTACAAACTACCATTAATTCCTTTAGTTTACTTTCCTGAAAGTAAGGTTGATTCTTGGTTCAGTGACTTTGGGTGCTTTCGGGATTTGGTGTTGCCAAAAATGCTGGGTTACTCCTTGCATCAGCAGGAAGCTTCCGGGAGTTAATTGAATTTCTAACTTCGTTTCTTTTTGGTATTTGTGCCTGAGCATAAAACGACGAGTAGCCCCAAAACTTACAGAAGCGATCGCTGGGTTTTCACCAAGTTCTGATTCATCATCACTGTGCCAAGCTACACTATCTTTGCCGTCGCGATATAGATTAAGCAAAACGCTGTTAAACAATGTACCTGCTATTGCTTCTATCTTAGATTTGATTGTTATGAGTGTAGGTGTCCATAAATTAGGCTCCATTTTTATTTTGGAGTAAGTGTAAGATTTACCTGCATCTCCGTACCATGCGCTAAGTCGCGGTATAGCGACTTGCTTGCCAAAAAGCAGAGCCACCTCTTGCTTCCAATTAATAGTGCCGTACAATTCCGCAAATATCTCCTTGCTCTCATTGTTATTGAAGAAGTCGCGGTACATGATTATTTCGGCATCAGGCAGAGATAATTGCTGACCATGCTTCTGGCTTTCTGCTTTGGGTTCTTCCCACAATGAAAGTTGAGTATACATAAATCTGCTCGCTGATTACTTTTTCCTGAAATTTATAAATATACAGTTGTTGACACAAGCACTGCCCAGCTTTACCATTAATTATGTAAAGCTAATTTTAGCATTTTCACAAGACAAGGATAATTACTTTTTGTAACCTACATAAGTTTTTATGTGTTAACCAACCCAATCCTGAATCGTGATTTAAGACTTGGTTGGTGTCAATTAGCTATCTACTATGAATTGCTTTCAAATAATTAAATCTGTTCTTGATGAAGCTTATGTCCAAATTCCAGGAGATGAAGCTAAAAAGGATGAGGTAGTTAATGACGCACTAGAATACCTGCGAGGAGAATATCTTCAACTATCGCAGGAATGTAACATAGATTCTAGCGACCCGATGTTGACGGGGTTGTCACCCCGTCAAATGAAAATGAGGTCCCCCTCCAACAAGGTAGGGATCGAGCTTTGGACTTTTATGATTAATCTAAATCGTGTGACCTGTCTTTGATTTTTGTGCGATTTCTTAAAGTAGACTGACAGCGCTGCCAGTAAATTTTAGCGACGGCATCGCCCGGATTCTGATGCCAACACTCGGCAAACAGCCCCGCCGCTTTAGCTAACTTCCCTTCCGAGTACATTTCCAAAGCTTCGGCAAACAATTGCAGCGTAGCTAACTTGCCCTCTTTAATTTCTGGCGGATCGCAATCAAACACCTCATAAACCGTCACCGCTTCAGATTTTCCCTTGACTTTTACCGTATCGAGGGTGCGGATTGCGTACTGGGATAGATTTTCTAAACGCGAGTAAGTTGACTGGGTGATTAACAGCGACACCCCATAATTTTTGGTCAATCCCTCCACGCGAGAAGCTAAATTCACCGCATCGGAAATTACTGTGCCCTCCATGCGATTTTGACCTCCCACCGTTCCCAGCATCAAAGTTCCAGTATTAATTCCAATCCCAATCTGAATGGGGCCATAGCCAGAATTAGCGCGGTGGTGATTATATTCAACGAGGCGATCGATCATAGCAATTCCCGCTTTCACCGCATTATCAGCTTCCCCGCTAAACAGTGCCATAATCGCATCGCCAATATATTTATCAATAAACCCGTTATTTTCATTAATGACAGGTTCCATGCGAGAAAGATAAGAATTGATAAATTTGAAATTATCCTCCGGCGTCATAGTTTCCGAAAGCGTAGTGAAGTCGCGAATGTCGGAAAACAACACCGACATTTCTAACTGCACTTGGTCACCCAATTCCACATCAATGATGCTTGATTTTTCTAGAAAGTGAAGAAATTGATTGGGGACGAAGCGCTCGTAAGCTTTGTTTAGTTGGAACAGTTCATTGGTAAATCTTATTCGCTCAGTTTCGGCTTTTTTGCGCTCCGTGATATCTTGAAAAGCTACAATTGCATAAGAAATATTGTCATTTTCATCATAGATGGGAGTAGCCCAAGCCTCGATCGGAATAATCTTGTCACCTTGGTGAATTTCCATATCATCTACAGTGGCACTTTCGCCACTCAACGCCCGCGTAGTCGGCAATTGTGCAGAGGGATATTCCTGCTCTGTTCCCGCTTGATAGACTTGATAAACCTCTGGTATTTGCTCGCTGGTGACTTCAGGAATAACTCCTTTACCCAATAATTGAATAGCAGCGCGATTAATATAGTAAGGTTTGCCAGAAGCATCCAGCACTGTCACACCCACTGGAATTGCTTCTAAAAATTGAGTCAGTCTGTTCTCACTTTCGCGTACTTCTGTATAGAGTTTAGAATTTTGAATCGAGATAGCTGCTTGTCCCGATAACACTTTTAATAGTTCCACTCTTTCTGGTGTAAAAGCTCCGGCTGTCAGATTGTTTTCTAGGTAAACAATACTGACGACTTGAGATTGATTAATCAGTGGCACACATAAAATTGATTTGGGCTGATGCTTTTGGATGTAGGGGTCGTTGGTAAATTGTCCCTCTTGGACAGCATCATCTAGTACCACGCTTTCTTGAGTGCGGGCAACATAATTAACAATTGCGGAGGAAAGCTTTTGACTATTATCAACTGAGATTGACTGCAACACGGTGACTTGTTGGGAATTTATTGTGCCTATCGCACTATCGTGCGACGCTTCGCTAACAGCTTCAATGAACAGTTTTCCCCTGCTTAATAAAATTAGATATCCTCTTTGCGCGCCTGCACTTTCCATCAAAATTTCCATCAAGCTAGACATTAGCTTATCTAGCATAATTTCCCCGGAAATCGCCTGAGAAGCTTTCATTACTGTGGTGATATCTAAGTTAGAACCAGAACCAGTGGTGGTCACGGATGCTGTAGTTTTAGTTGTTTTTCTTCCCGGTTGGATTGGCGCCAGTAACTGGGGATATCGCGTTTCTAAATCAGTTACCTTAGCAGTGGCTCCCCATTGAACATAGCAATAATATGCCTCAATCATGTATGTTTGAGCAATTTTTTCTTTGCCCCATTCCCCGTAGAATTTGGCGGCGAGTTCGTTAGCAAGGGCTTCTTCGTTGAGAAATTGATTTTCTTTGGCTCCAGCAATGGCGCGATCGTACATTTCAATCGCCTCAGCTTTATTGCCCAAAACGCGATGTTTTTCTGCCTCAACTAAATACCATTTATGCAGATAATTCATGGGAGCATTTTGCGCCCACTGTTGCAGAGTAGTTTGATGGATTTCCACTAAGTCTAGAATTTCAGCTTGCTCGGTTTCTAGCTGTGTGGAGAAGAGTGCCAAGTGCGTCAGAGCTGCATAGAGATGAAAAATGGGAACATGAATCAATCCCGATAATGCCATCAAATACGGCTTGACTTGGCAAATATGGTTTAAGGCAGCCGTGTAATTACCCCAGGAGTAAGCAAGCAGCAGTTTTTTGATGTAAGCCATGGCGATCGCTGTCAGGTCATTGTTCTGATGGTGCTTAGGAATCATCACCGCTTCATCGTAGGCTTCGCCGATTAAGCAATCCGAAAGAATACGGGCTTCCCTCAAGTTCCACACCATCTGCTGCGTCATATCCAACAAACCCTGGGCAGAATATTGCTTCACCTGAGCCAAGGCAGCGCTGTAACTTACTATTTCTGTTTCCCAAGTGTCTAGTTCTACCCCAGCGAAGAAATGGGCATAAAAGTAACCAGTTATGTTATAGCCAGCGTATAGAAAGTCGCCAGTTTCCATGCCAGCCGTATAGCCATCTTTGCTCGTCGGTATCGTTGCCAATATAGATTCTTGGCGAGGCTGAATACAGGTTCCAAACATAAGTAGAATTATGGACTTGAATTCGGGCACCTTGAAGCGATCTAGCAATGAGAGTGCCAATTTACCAAAGCCATAGCCCGTTTCTACATCTCCCAAAAAGCCACACAATACCATGCCGTGAATCGCATACCCCACCGTCGATGCGGGTGCATTCCCAAATTGGAGCGATAAACTCACCATCGTAGAGCTCAGTAGGGGCAGCAAACCGGGCATTGCCTGGAAAATGGGTGTAAGCAACCTTCCTAACAGTTGCATAGCTGCCTGAGTCTGTGGATTTGTCATTACAGGCAGGTCAACCAGTTCTTCTATTTGTCGGCCACGTAGTTGGTGGGCAAGGCTCTGTAGCGCTTTGCCAATCAAGGCTTCGTCAGGTTCGGTGGGGAGTTCAACCCCCAATTGCAAGAGTGCATCTCTTGCTACTGCGATCGTCTCCAACATCTTGCTCTGCGCTGTCTGGGCGACGATTGAAATTTCGTAAATTTTAACTTTGTCTAAAATCGTCTGAGCATTCTGCAATACCTGTGCTGCCATCTGTTCCATGCCTTCAAGGTCAGCATTCAAATAGGCGGCTTCGGCAGCCGCAATATAGAGATTCAGGGTCAACTCATACTGAGTTTGCCAGCAGTTGGCCCTCAGTAGCTCAATCCCTGTTTGCAGATAGGCCATTGCGGCTGCGTAGGCGGTAGAACTTCTTGCCTTACCTCCCGCTTCTAAGTTTAGTTTGGCTAAGGCTTCTCGTTCGCTTAATTCATTGATTAACTCAATTCCTTGATTTAAATGCCCCACAATATCCAATAGTTTTTCCTCTCTTTCTATGTCCGAATATTTTTGTAGGAGTAACTGTCCAATTTTGAGGTGAGTGGCTTGTTTTTTGTTGTCGGGTATTAGGGAATAAGCTGCTTGCTGGACGCGATCGTGCAGGAAATTATAAGTGGGATTAGTAACAGACAGATTCGGGGATTGAGTATCTGCTTGAATAAAGTTATAGCGTTCTGAAATTACTAAAAGGAGTCCTTCTTGCAATGGTTTCCACAGTGCTGATGCCGTTTGTTCTGGTAATTCTTGGCTGACTACTGCCAATGTTTCTAAATCGAACTGTGCCCCAATACAAGCCGCCAATTTTAGTACATCCTGAGTTTTGGCAGGCAACTTCTGCAATTGCGCCGCCATAAACTCCACCACATCCGAGGCATGGGTAAGTCTAGCTTGGGCAATATCGCACTGCCAATGCCGTACATTCCAGTCAAAAATAATTTGACCATCTTCATGCAACGCCTTGAGGAATTGAGTCGAGAAAAAGGGATTACCTTGGGTTTTTTGATAAACCAATTCTGTCAAAGGTTGAGCAAAAGATAAATCGCAAATCAGCGTATCTGCTACCAACTGATTGAGATCTGCTAAACTCAACGGTTGCAAGGTAATAGTATTCACCACTGCCCCAGACTTCACAATCTCATCCACAGTCAACATAAACGGATGAGCCTGTGATACCTCATTATCCCGATAAGCACCCAATACTAACAGATGCCCCGTATCTTCCATCAATAGCTGTAATAACTTCAAAGATGCTGAATCTGCCCACTGCAAATCGTCCAGAAACATCACTAAGGGATGTTCTGCTTGGGTAAATACTTGCACAAATTTCTGCATCAGCAGATTGAAGCGATTTTGGGCGGCACTCCCCGACAACTCTAGTGCAGGACTTTGAGCGCCAATGATGTGTTCTAATTCAGGAATTACGTCAATTAAGACTTGCCCGCTCTCGCCTACTGCGGTGAGAATCAGGGTTTTCCATCTGTGTAACTGAGCGTCACTTTCTGATAATAACTGTCCCATCAATTCCCGAAATGCTTGCACAAATGCACTGAAAGGAATATTGCGTTGAAATTGGTTGTATTTGCCTTTAATAAAATAGCCACGCTGTCGGGCGATCGGCTTGTGAACTTCGTTCACGACGGCGGTTTTACCAATTCCAGAAAAGCCAGCCACCAGCATCATTTCGGCGCTACCTGTACTGACTCGCTCAAAGGCTGCTAATAGATTAGAAACTTCAGTTTTCCGGCCGTATAACTTTTCGGGAATCAGGAAACGGTCTATAATATCCCGCGTTCCCAAGGCAAACGTCTCAATATTACCTGTTGCTTGTAATTGAAAAAGACAAGTTTCTAAATCCTGCTTGATTCCCAATGCCGTTTGATAGCGGTTTTCCGCATTCTTTGCCATCAATTTATTGACAATTTGCGAGACAATTAGGGGGATTACTGGCTCGATTTCGTGCGGAGGAACTGGCTGTCTAGCAATGTGACAGTGAACTAGCTCTAAAGCGTCTTCTGTATCAAAAGGCAGTTTTCCTGTCAGCAATTCGTAGAAGGTGGCGCCAAGCGAGTAAAAGTCAGTACGGTAATCTAGAGTGCGATTCATCCTGCCAGTTTGTTCCGGCGAAATGTAAGCGAGAGTTCCTTCAATAACGTTGGGGTTTTTCAGTATCGGTGTTTCTCTGGTTAGCTGAGTGGAAATGCCAAAGTCAATAATTTTTAATTGTTCCGTTTCCGGGTTGTAAACAATATTCGAGGGGTTAATATCTTTGTGGATGATGTTTGCGCTGTGAATTTGCCCTAATGCTTCCGTGGTGGCGATCGCAAGGAGCAAAAATTCCTCCAGAGTAAATTTTCGTTGCTGCATCCAAACTTTCAAGGATTCGCCGCCAAAGTCCTCCACAAACATCACGAGGCTGTTTTGGTATTTTTGCAAGTCATAAACCTGCACGACTCCTGGCTCTTTTAGCTCTTGGGTGATGCGGTATTCGGTGCGATAGCGCACTAATTCTTGAGGTGTGGGGTAGCTTTCTTTGAGTAGTTTGAGGATGATTGGTTGGTTATCTGCTTCCCGAATGGCCCGGTAAACCAGAGAGTTGGCACTTTCATAGAGAAGTGTCTGGGCGGCAACGCCTGCTATAGAGAGCATATTGATTTTTATGGTAAAAATTAACGCGCAGTCAAAATGCACCAGCTTTGTGTAGAGAATAGCGCGTTAGAAAGGCAAAAAAAAGGTTTGTTAACAAATGTTTAGTTTTTAGGTTAACAGCCTGCAAATACTTTGTAGTTGCCCCGATCGCGATCGCCTAATTTGTAGAGTGCCTCAACAGTCGATCGCACTTTTTCTGTCATTTTCAGCCCACATTACGCAGCCTGGGGTATCACATAGCTAAATTACGCAGAAAACTCTATTTTTAAAATAATAAATTATGGCTTTAAAATGTTTTTTATCAGTCAATGTACGGTATAAAGCTATAAATTATAGCTTTATTGCTGGCTAAAAATAAGTAAAAACCGATTGTGACAGTTGAGCGTGCAGAATGTGGGTTTCAGGTATAGCAACCGCCCTGATGGTGACGACGTTCTTAATCGCTAAGTCTGCGCCGCAGTTGACCGCACTGAGCAGGTAATACCTTAAAGTTATAATTGTCAGATACGTGCTCTGCCAGCTCAAAGCTAATGAAACTAGCCTTCTTTTCTATACAGGGTGCTGCAATGCTAGCGATCGCAGCCACTATTTTGAGTACAGCAGTGGGACAAGGACAACCCATTGTTCCCGCACCCGATGGCACTGGCACTACTGTCACGCCTGACAACGGCGAGCGCTTGAATATTACAGGCGGTCAAACTTCGAGAGATGGAGCGAATCTTTTCCACAGTTTTCAAGAGTTTGGACTTACCGAAGGACAGATTGCTAATTTTATCTCTAATCCCGCTATTCGGAACATTCTGGGTCGGGTAGTAGGCGGGAATCCTTCTATTATTAATGGTTTAATTCAAGTTAGTGGCGGCAATTCCAACCTGTTTTTAATAAATCCTTCGGGCATTATCTTTGGTTCTAATGCTAGCTTGAATCTTCCGGCGGCTTTTACGGCTACTACTGCTACTAACATCGGTTTTGATTCTGGTTTGTTTAATGGGGCTGGAGCGAACGATTACAGTTCGCTGATAGGGACTCCGAACACTTTTTACTTTAATCTCAGCCAACCGGGAAGTATCCTCAATGCAGGTAATTTAGGTGTTTTGCCGGAACAAAGTATAAGTTTAATTGGCGGCACAGTTGTCAACACTGGTTCCCTCAATGCTCCCCAAGGTAATATTATTGTCGCTGCTGTTCCCGGTGAGAATGCTGTTCGGATTAGTCAAGAAGGGCATTTATTAAGTTTAGAAATAGGAGCTGTTGACGGGGGATTGTTGGCAGAGAATGGGCAATTATCTCTGCCTTTGTCTATTCCGCAATTGCTTGCGGGCGCAGGTAGGAACTCTGCTACTGGTATTTCCGTTAACGGTGCAGGAGAAGTGGTTTTGACTGCGGGTTTGAGGGTGGAAAGCGGGGATGTGGCGATCGCTAGTTCTACTGTTAATAGTCAGAATGCTACACTCTCGGCAGCACGTAACCTCACTTTGGTAGAAAGCCAGCTATTTACTGAGAACAACTTGTATCTGTTGGCAGGAGATACGGTGCGGGTGAGGGATGGCAGTTATCCTTTCAGGGCGATCGCGGGTGGCAATCTTACTATACAAGGTAATCAAAATATTGATATCTTCGCGCTAAATTACCCTAACCCTGCATTCCAATCCGCAGGGGATATCACATTATTGAGCAATGGCAATGTTTCGGGTGATGCTCACTTCGCTGCGGGAGGTAATGTAAGTATTCTCACATTGTCTGGCAACGGTGGCAGTTTTTTGAGTTTGTACGACCCGATTATTAGCTCCGAGGGAGATGTGAGATTTGGGGATTATACTGGAACCTCACTTAAGGTAGAAGCAAAAGGCGCGATCGCGGCGGGAGATATTACTATCACTGGGCCAGATACTACTTTGTCAGGTTCCGCCGATCCAGATGGGGCAGTGCTTTCAGGTAGTGCAGCTTTAATTTTGCGATCGGGCGTTTCGACTCTGGCGAATCCTGCGAATCTGCCGCCGAATGTCACCGCAGGGGAGACATTTTTTGCTTCACAGGGTGTTGCTTCGGGCAATAGCATCGGAGTGGGAGCGATTTCGACAGCAGGCGGGCCTGTGATTTTGGAGTCGGGAGGGGACATTGGCCTGGATGCGATCGCAACTTCTGGCGGTAATATTACTCTCAAAGCTGCCAGCGATATCGCCGTTACAGGCACTCTTCAGTCTACTGGCGGCAGTATTGACCTCACGGCTGGCAATCTTCTGACAGTCAGCGGCACTTTTACAGATAGTAACAATGTAAATGCGAGCATTTCCAGCGCTAATGGCACAAGTGGCGGCGCGATCGCGATCCGACACGCAGGGGGCACTACTACACCTTTTATTGTCGGCGATGCGACAACGAATGGGACGGCGGGAGCCATTACATCAGGTTCCGAGACAATTTCGCCACTGTTTGCGGTGGCGGTGCCGCCCAGCAGTTACACTCAGGGCAATATTGCGATCGTTACTTCTGCACCATCTCCAACGCCGGAACCGACACCATCGCCTACACCGGAACCAACACCATCTCCAACGCCGGAACCAACACCATCTCCAACGCCGGAACCGACACCATCTCCAACGCCGGAACCAACACCATCTCCAACGCCGGAACCAACACCATCTCCAACGCCGGAACCGACCCCATCTCCAACGCCGGAACCAACACCATCTCCAACCCCACAACCAACGGCATCTCCAACCCCACAACCAACGGCATCTCCAACCCCACAACCAACGGCATCCCCATCACCTGCGCCATCTTTAATACCAGAACCAACGCCATCACCCGCGCCATCTTTAATACCAGAACCAACGCCATCACCCGCGCCATCTTTAATATCAGAACCAACGCCATCACCCGCGCCATCTTTAATACCAGAACCAACGCCATCACCTGCGCCATTTTTAATACCAGAACCAACGCCATCACTTGCGCCATTTTTAATACCAGAACCAACGCCATCACCTGCGCCAATTCCACAAGCAATACCGTCTCCGATATTAGTTGTGCCCTCCATTGCGCCTGAAAGGCTAGCCCCGATGCCATTACCTACTCCGACACCAACTTTATCTCCGTCTCTTGATGCCACCTTCCCCTTACCGGATATTTCAATTACCAATGCGATCGCCCAATCTGGCAACCTGAATAGCATTAATAGAATTGAATCTCTTTTTAACTACAGATCCGATTGGGTAAGCGAAGTTGTCCAAACGGCATCGCCTCTAAGTAGAGTTAGCCTTAGCGATATCACACGACTGATCGATAGAGGTGATATCCCACAAGCCAGTTTCTTTATCGATATCTTCTACAGTGAACAAGTTGGATCATACATTAACCAGCAAATCAGGCGGGATTTGCAATCTTTTACGGCCATACAGCAAAGAATTAGAGCGATCGCTAGCCAAACTGGTAAAAAACCAGCCATTATCTACACCTTAGCTCGCCCTGAACAATTAGACCTGATCATCGTTCCCCCTACAGGCATCCCAATTCACAAAAGCATCCCCGCCGCCCGGCGCGAAACTCTGATGCAAGTCGTCGCCAATTTCAGATTGGAACTCCTTAGTCCCAGCAAAATCAATACTCAGAGCTATTTGCCAGCATCCCAACAACTTTACCAGTGGATAATTGCTCCCTTGGAAGCTGATTTGAAAGCTGAGGGCATCGACACCCTAGTTTTTAGTATGGATGCGGGGTTGCGATCGCTCCCCTTAGCCGCCCTCCATGACGGTTCTCAATTTCTAGTAGAAAAGTACAGCATCGGACTCATTCCCAGCGTCAACTTAACCGATACTAGCTATGAAAGTGTTAAAAATGCTGAAGTTTTAGCAATGGGAGCCTCACAATTTACCAATAACGAACCCTTGCTAGCAGTGCCTGCTGAACTTAATGCTATTGCCTCCGAATGGAAAGGCGAATCTTTCCTCAACCAAACCTTTACTCTCAATAATCTGAGGTCGCAACGCACCGCCCAAGCCTTTCGGATTATTCACCTCGCTACTCACGGATATTTTAAGTCAGGATCACCGAGTAATTCTTACATTCAGTTATCAGATAGCAGGCTAACACTCGATCGCGTGCGCGAACTAGGGTGGAATCAACCACCTAAAGTTGAGCTATTGGTGTTGAGCGCTTGTAAAACTGCTGTGGGTGATGACGACACCGAATTAGGTTTTGCGGGGTTAGCTGTGCAAGCGGGGGTGAAGTCGGTTTTGGCGAGTCTTTGGTCTGTCAGCGATGAAGGTACTTTAGGGTTAATGGCTGAATTTTACCATCACTTGAAAGTTGCGCCGATTAAAGCTGAAGCTTTGCGACAGGCTCAAATTGCTATGATCAAAGGTCAAGTTCGCATTGAAAATGGTCGTTTAATTTTGTCAAACTCAAATAAGGATTTAGAATTGCCGCCAGAATTAGCTAAACTGGGTAATGAAAATCTCTCCCATCCTTATTATTGGTCGGGCTTTACGATGATTGGGAGTCCTTGGTAATGTCATTTTGAGGGAAGCGGAGCAATCCCCACACCTGGCGATTGCTTCCTTCTTCCCAATGACACAAAATTGCTTTGTGCCTCCTAATGACATAGTAGTAAGTGCATAAATACTAACAAAGTCATTGCAAGCGAAGCGAAGCAATCGTAATGAATTTAGGCATGACTCACAATCATATTCTAGTAAGTGCATAAGTGCTATTTGACTGATAAATATAAACTTTGAAAAGTAAGATATTGAATAATGATACAGCACAAATTGGTTTCAACTATAGTTTTTATTGACCCAAATGTTGAAGATTACCAGAGTTTAACTAGCGACGTTTCTCCAAATGCTGAAGTAATTATTCTAGATGAAACGCGGGATGGCATTGAGCAAATTACCGAAAGGCTAGCAATTGAACAAAATATAGAAGCAATACATATTATCTCTCACGGCAGTCCAGGTGCGGTACATCTCGGTGCAAATACACTCAACAGCAGCAATATAGAAAGTTTCGAGCCTCAACTCAAACAGTGGCGCAAAGCATTAATTCCCGGTGCCGATATTCTCATTTATGGGTGTAATGTCGCCGCCGATGTATCGGTGAAAATTGACAGCCCCGACATTCCCCACATTCACCACATCCGCCAGGGGTTAAAACCCCTGTCTCATAGCTTAAGTCGGTTGAAACCGACCCAAGACAATCAAGACAATTCATTTATTCAGTCCTCGATCGAGGACTTTCGCGATCGGACGGGGGTTTTAACTCCCGACGGGACTGGTGTTAAACCGACTGGTGTTAAGCCGACAAAACCTAACCAATTCCTCCAACGCCTGAGTGAATTAACTGGTGCTGACATCGCCGCCTCTGCCAACCTTACCGGCAATGCCAAACTAGGCGGAGATTGGGAACTAGAAGTACAAATCGGCTCGATCAAAGCAACCCCCCTTAAGGCTTTAGCCTACAGCCACACCCTAGCAGCGACCGCTAACCCCGACAACAAAACTATCTCCGTCAACTCGCCCCAAATTAGCATAGACACCCTCGCCAACGACACGGGCAGCAGTCGCGTTTCAGTGCAAAGCATCACCACTGCGCCTACTAATGGTACCGCCACCATCAACGACTGGATTTATGCGGGTGGCGCTTTCAGCACTGTTAACGGCACAGCTCGCAACCGCATTGCCCGGTTGAATAGCGATGGGAGTCTGGATAGCACTTTTAACCCCAATGCGAATGGTAATGTGTTCGCGATCGCCCTAGACAGCAGTGGCAGCCCCATAGTCGGCGGCGATTTCACTACCATCGGTGGCAGTACCCGCAACTATATCGCCAAATTAGACCCCACAACAGGTGTCGCCGATGCCACCTTTAACCCCAATGCGATTTTTGATGTCTATGCGATCGCCCTAGACAGCAGCGGCAACCCCATAGTCGGCGGCCAATTCACCACCATCGGTGGCAGTCCCCGCAGCCGTATTGCCAAATTAGACCCCAGCACAGGTGTTGCCGATGCTACCTTCAACCCGAATGCGAATCTTGATGTCAGAGCGATCGCCCTAGACAGCAGCGGCAACCCCATAGTCGGCGGCGCTTTCACCACTATCGGTGGCAGTACTGGCAACTATATCGCCAAATTAGACCCCACCACAGGTGTCGCCGATGCCACCTTCAACCCGAATGCGGATAATACTGTCTTTGCGATCGCCCTAGACAGCAGTGGCAACCCCATAGTGGGAGGCTTTTTCAGCACCATCGGTGGCAGTACCCGCAACTATATCGCCAAATTAAACCCCACAACTGGTGTCGCCGATCTCACCTTTAACCCCAATGCGGATAATTTGGTCTTAGAGATCGCCCTAGACAGCAGCGGTAACCCCATAGTGGGCGGCAATTTCACTACCATCGGTGGCAGTACCCGCAACTATATCGCCAAATTAGACCCCACCACAGGTGTCGCCGATGCCACCTTTAACCCCAACGCCAGTAATAATGTCAGAGCGATCGCCCTTGACAAAGGACGCAACATCTACTACACCCCCAACGCCGAATTCAACGGTATAGACACCTTTCAATACACCGCCACCGACGGCACCGCCTCCACACCCACCACCGTCAGCGTTTTAGTCAACGACTCCCCCACCCTCGATAATTCCGGCAACCCCACTCTCAACGCCCAAAACCAAAACGACAGCGCCAGCACAGGTACATTAATTAGCACCATCATCGCCAACCTCGGCGGTAAAAAAATCGCCGATCCCAATGTCAGCGCCTTACAAGGTATTGCCATCACCAACCTCGACACGACTAACGGCACTTGGCAATACACCACCGACGGCACTACCTGGAATAACGCCCCAGCCGTTTCGGCCACCAACGCCTTACTATTAGCTAGTAATGCCAACACCAGCCTCCGATTTGTTCCAAATACAAGTTATAACGGCACTCTCACCAACGCCATCGCCTTTGCCGCGTGGGATCAAATTACTGGTACTAACGGCGGTGTAGCCGATTACACTACAGACAGAACAAATAACACTACTTCCAGTGTTTTCAGTAGCGATACTGAAACTGCCGATATTGCAATTAATCCCGTTCCCACTGTTACCAGTGTCAGCGCCACCACGCCTGACGGGACTTACGGTATTGATACATCCATTGATATCACCGTTCAATTCTCTCAAATAGTTAACGTCACGGGTACGCCGAAACTTAGTTTAGCAGGTGTAACTCCTGTTGCGAATTACCTCTCAGGCAGCGGTAGCAACACTTTAATATTTCGGTATACAGTCGCAGCAGGCGATAGCAATCCTGACTTAGACTATGTTTCGACAACTGCTTTATCTCTGAGTGGGGGTACTCTTAAGAATGCTGCCAATGGTGATGCTATTTTAAGCTTGCCAACTCCGGGTCTAGTGAATTCTTTGGGCGCTTCTAAAGCAATAGCAATAGATGGAATTGTCCCGACTGTTACCATTACTCCTATTGCTGATATTACGACAGCAGGCGGTACAACGCAGACTTTTAATGTTACTTTCAGCGACAATAATGGAGTTGATATTACCAGTTTAGATAGTTCTGACCTAGTAGTAAACTGGTCAGGCGGTACAATTCCCGCTGCATTTTTCAGCGTCGATACTAACAGTAACGGCACACCTCGCATCGCTACTTATTCGCTGACTCCGCCTGGGGGAAGTTGGGATGATACAGATAATGGCAGTTACGCTGTTAATTTGCAAGCATCGCAAGTAAA
>NZ_JAUBQU010000292.1:725-1338 GCF_036701435.1 Microcoleus sp. Pol12A5 | reverse complement strand
TAACCGATTTTCGCTCCTGTTAAGTCAGCACCGCTCAAGTCAGCACCGCTCAAATCGGCTCCGATTAAGTTGCTTTCTCTCAAGTTGGCATTGATCAAACAAGCTCCTAACAAATTGGCCCTGAACAAGTTTGCTTGGTGCAAATTCGCGCCTGTGAGATTGACGTTGTGTAGAAAAGCATCGCTTAAGTCGGCTTCACTCAGGTTTGCATTGCTCAAGTTTCTTCCTGAAAAATCCTTTTCTTTTAAGGAAGCTCCTTTGAAGTTGGAACCGCTCAAATCGGGAGCTTGCGGCCCAGCTTGCCGATAAGACTGAGATGGCGGCGGCTGCGATTGGTAGCGGGACGCCTCTGAATATGGCCCTGCAGGGTTTCCCCCATAGTTTCCTGCATAATTTCCAGCATATTTTCCTGAAGAGGGTTCAGAAGAGTAGCGGGGTTCTTTTGGGGTGGCCGGCGGTGGCTGGGTGTTTGGATACTGAGTATTTCTGTACTGAGTGTTTTGGTACTGAGTGTTTTGGTACTGAGTATTGGGTTGCTGAGTGTTTTGGTACTGAGTATTGGGTTGCTGAGTGTTTTGGTACTGAGTATTGGGTTGCTGAGTGTTTTGGTACT
>NZ_JAUBQU010000292.1:0-625 GCF_036701435.1 Microcoleus sp. Pol12A5 | reverse complement strand
GAGTATTGGGTTGCTGAGTATTTTGTTGCTGGGTATTTTGTTGCTGAGTGTTTCTGTACTGAGTATTTTGTTGCTGGGTATTTTGTTGCTGGGTGTTTCTGTACTGAGTATTTTGTTGCTGGGTGTTTCTGTACTGAGTATTTTGTTGCTGGGTGTTTTGTTGCTGAGTGTTTCTGTACTGAGCGTTTTGTTGCTGGGTGTTTTGGTGCTGGGTGTTTTTGTGCTGGGTGTTTTGGTGCTGGGTGTGTTTGTGCTGAGTATGTTTTTGCTGAACGTTCTGATTCTGACCTCTTGGTTGAATCGATCGCAATTGTTCGCGAGCTTGATTAATTTCCTTAATCTTTTCTTCAGCTTTCTGTAGTAGTCTGGGATTGTCTTTGGGGATGCGATCGGGGTGCCAAATGAACGCTAAATCCTTGTAGGCTTGGCTAATTTCTTCTCTGGAAGCTCCCGGCAACAGTCCCAGCACTTTATAGTATTGGTCGAGGTCGTTCATTGTACCACCTTTCGCTTTAAGAAATTAGGAATTAAAAATTAAGATCGGAGCAAAAGCCGTTCTCAAAGCTTGCTTGTCCGATCGTACATTAGATGAACAATAACTCAGCTAAGCCGCTGCTGGCAAAAA
>NZ_JAUBQU010000157.1:0-11210 GCF_036701435.1 Microcoleus sp. Pol12A5 | reverse complement strand
CATCTTTAACTCTGGTTGAATAATCGATCACTCCCGATCGCCAAAAAGCGATCAATTATTCAGCAAGCCCTAATTATTTTTACGCATATTCCGAAGACAGCAGGAACATCATTGCGTCATATTCTCATGCAACAGTATGGTAAAGATGCTGTATTTATGTTTTATGATGATCCAACTGTAACGACAAAAAATGCAGATGAATTACTTAATGAACTGAGAAGTTATTTTCAGTATCTTCCTGACGTAAACGATCGAAACTTTAATGGCTTGGTGAAGCTGAGAGCCATTAGCGGACATAAACCTTTTGGAATTCATAATTTATTGCCTGTCGATACTTTTCATTATATCACGCTCTTGCGCGAACCAATAGAGCGAGTCATCTCTTTTTACTACCACGTATTCGGCAGAACGGAACATAGCCTTGAAAGTTTAATCTCTTGGAAACAATCAATAGAATTTGATAATTTGCAGGTGAGAATGCTATCGGGAGCTGGCTGGAAAGTACCTTACGGTCATTGTTCCTGTAATATGCTAGAACAAGCTAAACACAACCTACTTCACTACTATACTTTTGGCATTCAAGAGCGGTTTGCTGAAAGTTTAGGAACTTTCAGCAGACATCTGGGTTGGTCGCAAATTCAAATGGTTGCAGAAAATGTCGGGATAAACAAACCGAAAACTTCTAATATTAATCAGCAAACTTTACATTTAATTGCCGAACAAAATCTGCTAGACATAGAGCTTTATCAGTTTGCAAAACAGTTATTTGAGGAACGACAAAAAATTTTAAGCACTTAAGATTTTTGCTGAGTGGAGCCATGACAAGTATCCAAAACAGGATATTCAAGATGGTAAAATATCTCCCCCACAGGAAGAGCAAGATACCGTAGACAGAGTACATTTGGCGTTAGCTTAGATGGAGAGCAGTGGATAAATTATATCGAGCGACATTCTGAACTCGTACAAGAATTAATGAAGTTAACTCGAAATAAACGTCGTTTTTATCAACAGGGAAGAAGGTCTACAATCCTGATTCGGTCTATTCATAGACCAATACGGTTCAGTTAAGGAAAATTGTAGCGAAAATGTTGGGCGGAGTGAAACGGAGGGTTCGTTCCTCAACCCAACCTACGCACTACGCACCATCTGTTTTTTTAGCACTAACTTAACCGTATTGACTAATAACCAATCACCAAGGAATAAGAACTAAGGACTAAGGACTAATGAGTCCGTTTTTGCTCGCCCCTGCCGCGCAAATATTCCGCTAAAAATGCCAATCCTCCCGAACCTACTATCAACAGCACACTGAGAGCATTAATATCAGGTTTTACCCCAGTCCGAATCCGGCTAAAAATTTCCATCGGCAGAGTTGTAGTCCCGCTACCTGCGGTAAAACTCGCAATCAAAAAATCGTCCATGCTGAGGACAAAAGACAACAGACAACCTGAAACAATTCCGGGTATTAATTGAGGGAGCAAAACCTGAATAAAAGCTTCAACAGGCGTTGCACCCAAATCCAAGGCAGCCTCTTCTAAATACGGGTTTAAATCGGCCAATCTAGTAGAAACAGCTAGGGCGATGTAAGCCAGACAAAACACAATGTGAGCGGCGACTATTGTCCACAAACTCAGAGGAATAGCCAGCGCAGCTAAAAATACCAGAGTAGCAACTGCGGTCGCAATATCTGGAATAATAATCGGCAAGTAGGAAACTCCCTGATATAAACTCTTGCCAGGAAAGCGGTAGCGGGCTAAACCAACCGCCATCAAAGTGCCGAGTACAGCCGAGATTGCAACTGCACAAACAGCAACAGTTAAACTGTTTCTCAGGGCAACTAAAATCCGCGTATCGCTAAATAATTTAACGTACCAATCCAAAGTAAATCCTTCCCAACCGGCGCTAAAACGCGATTTGTTAAAGCTGTAAAATGTGAGTACCAGGATAGGCAGGTACATATAAAAAAACATCAAAACGGCAAATATTACCTGCCAAGAAATCTTAAATTTAGGTTTTAAGTACATATCGGCTTGTATTTCCTCCTGTGGATTGTCGGCGGTATTTTCCATTTCTCGGTAATCGGTAATTGGTAATTAGTAATTGGTTATGGAACAGTCAACAGTTAACAGTCAACTAACTTAAATTGCATTACGATCGCCATATTTCAGCAAAAGGGCAATTCCTATACTCACTACAAAGATTAATACCATACTCAGAGCCGAACCCAGCCCCCAATTTTGAGTCGCCCCCAAAAACTGATTGTAAATTAAACGAGCCGCCGTCATACTAGAAGCTCCACCCAGCAACTCCGGATCGACAAAATCGCCCAAACAGCTAATAAATACTAGCAAAGAACCCGCAGCAATTCCTGGCATCGTCTGAGGTACTGTCACTTTCCAGAAAGTTTCCACTGGATTGGCGCCCAAATCCTGAGATGCTTCTAGCAACCTGCGGTCTAACTTTTCCAAAGAAGCGTAGAGAATTGTCACGATATAAGGCAAATAACTGTAAGCCATGCCGATTAAAACTGCAGAACTTTGATTAAGCAATTCCAGAGGAGGAATGCCTACAAGTGCCAGCAGCGAGTTGAGAACCCCTGTAGGACGCAGAATTGTAATCCAAGCATACGATCGCAACAGTGAAGAAGTCCACAGCGGCAACACAAAGCCTAACAAAGTTAAATTCCGCCACTTTTTCGGGACATTGAGGGCGATCCAGTAAGCGACGGGAAATCCCAGCAGCAAACACAGAATAGTAGTCCCCGTGGCGAAAAAGAGCGATCGACCCATCACCTGCAAATTCAGCGGCTCAAACACTCGCAGGTAATTGCCGATTCCCGAAGGATTCACCAAATCTCCTGGCTTAATATTCGGCACCAAACTAAGCTGAAAAATCACCAGGGTTGGTATGACTAATAATAAAAGCAGCAACAAGCCAGAAGGGCCCAACAATGCCAGTGGCCCCGCCCAAGCAGACCACGGGGAAACAGTTTCAGCCTTCAATGGAGAATTGGGAGGAATAGGAGGGGGAGTTCTAGTTGAAACAGCCATAGATCAATTTTTTTGAGTTTTTAACCGCGGATTAACGCGGATATAATACGGATAGACTGGGCGATCTGCTGTGCGGGGGCGAGTTTGTGTAAATATTGGGTTATAATTAGAGATTGCGTGTAAAACCCGCCCTCGGCTTGATGATTAGCCGCTGGTTAATTGAGTCCAATAGCGATCGTAAACTTCCATAAATTTCCCTACAGGAGCCACACCTTCGCACTTTTTCAAAATATCTTCCGAAGGGAAAAGAATCTCGTTTTCGCGGACTTCCGGCGTCAACAAACTAAAAGCATCTTCCGAAGGAGTTGAAAAACTGAGGCGCTCTACTAAAGAAGCAGCGACATCGGCTTGCAGGAGAAAGTTAATCCATTTATAAGCTGCTTCGGGATTGGGAGCACCTTGAGGAATTACTAAAGTGTCAGTCCACAGAGAAGAACCGCTTTTGGGGACGATATACTTCAATTTATCGTTATCTGAAATTACTTCATTAGCATCAGAAGAATAACACATAGCTACCTTCAAATCCCCCGTCAGCATTTGAGGCCGCCAAGCATCAGTAGTAAAAGATGCGATCGCCGGTTTGAGTTCCACCAACTTTTGGTAAGCTTGTTTCACTTGCTCTTGATTTGTAGAATTCAGAGAATAGCCCAGCATCCGCAACGCAGCGCCCATGACTTCTCGAACATCACTCGCCAGCGTCATTCGCTTTGCTAACTCCTGTTTGTGCTGCCACAAATAGTCCCAATCTTCAGGAGCTTCTTTGAGTTGTTCGGTGTTGTAAATCAAGCCTGTGGTTCCCCAACTCAAAGGCACGCTGTAGCGGTTTCCTGGGTCATAGACAGGGTTTTGGAACTGTTTTTTTAGCCGATCGAGCCCGCCCAAAACCGAATGGTCTAATGGGCTCAACAGCCCGAGTTCCGTCATTTGAACCACCATGTAATCAGATGGGTAAATGATACTGTAGGCGCGGGCGCCACCGGCTTGAACTCTCGCCAGCATCTCTTCGTTGGAACTAAACACGTCGGCCACTACGCGAATGCCGGTTTTTTCGGCAAAGCGATCGAGCAAAGCTTCATCGGTATAGCCTGCCCAAGTATAGATGAAAAGTTTGTCTGCCGCACCTTTGACGGGAGGAGCAGATTGTACGTCTGCAAGTCGCCAGCCACAACTCGAAAGAGCTAAACCGGAAATTGTGGCCGCCGAATTTTTTAGGAACTGACGGCGTGTAGAATTAGCCGGGAAAATCCTGGAAATTGGTAAGTTAGTCGGAGGCACAGTTAGATTTTAGATTTTAGATTTTAGATTTTAGATTGGGGAATTGGGGATTGGGAAATTCGATTTTAGATTTGAGAATTTGTAATAAGGAATCATTGGTAATGGGGAAATTCTCCCATTCTCCCCCTCTTCCTTCTTCCTTCTTCCTTCTTCCTTCTTCCTTCGTTTCCCAATTAGGCTCGATCGGTCAAAGCGAGACAATCAGTAGTTCCCCAATAAGCGTAAATCGGCGTGTGCGGGTCTGGGAAAGAGCCACCGGTATTTGGCTGGCGTACAGTAATTTTATCGCCCGACGCCAACTCAACCACGTAATGAACGTGCGTCCCCATATACATAGTATTTTTGAGCCGCCCTTCAAAACAGTTGACCGACACTTCCGGCTGGTAGAGATTCAAATATACTTTTTCGGGCCGGACGCTGACCACCACAGAGTCGCCTGTGACGCCACTCCACATATCCGACTGCTGAACGACTATTTTCAGATTGGCTGATGTGCGAACTGTGATAGTCGATCGGTCGATCGATTCTACCGTACCCCCAAACAAATTCGTATCGCCAATAAAATCGGCCACAAAAGCCGTCTGCGGGCACTCATAAATTTCTTCAGGAGAGCCAATTTGCTCAATCCTCCCCTCGTGCATCACCGCAATCCGGTCAGACAGACTCATCGCCTCTTCTTGGTCGTGAGTCACCATCACAAAAGTCAAACCCAATTCTTGATGCAAATTCGACAGTTCCAACTGCATCTGCTTCCGCAACTTCAAATCCAGAGCACCCAACGGCTCGTCCAGCAGTAAAACCGCCGGTCGATTTACCAGAGCTCTCGCCAAAGCCACCCGCTGCTGCTGACCGCCCGACATTTGACCGGGAAACCTGTTGGCGAAAGATTCCATTTTCACCAATTGCAAAACTTCCCGTACCCGTTCTTCAATTTCTGCTTTCCCCAGCTTTTTGATCCGCAATCCAAAAGCTATATTGTCCCAGACATTCATGTGTCCGAACAAAGCGTAGCTTTGAAAAACAGTATTTACCGGACGGCGGTAAGCTGGAGTGTTGGTCATCGACTGGCCCCGAATCATCAATTCGCCCGCTGAGGGAGTCTCGAACCCAGCGATTAAGCGCAGCGTCGTAGTCTTGCCGCAGCCACTGGGCCCGAGGATGCTAAAAAATTCTCCTCGGCGGATGTTGAGGTCAACTCCGCGGACTGCGGTTTCGCCGTTAAATACCTTAAAGACCTTGCGGAGTTCAACGTCAAGCGCTGTATCCGTTGCTGTCGTACCTTGGTTGAGTGCTGTCTGAAACATATTCGCCCTTTCCTGGGGGTAATGCACGCCACTTAAATACAGTTTAAGTTTAGACTTGTCTGTATTTTAGGTGAGGAATGTTGGATGTAACAGGTTTTGGGATTTGTTCTTTAAATTCTATCCCAGAGCGCACCATTGTCAGCAACAGGCTTTCGGGCCTGTTCCACAAGAAAATGCACTCTTTGTGGAACAGGCATCTTGCCTCTTCATAAAAGGCTTATTGAGAATGGTGCAACATCTCCGATCGATCGGCCATCTATTGATTCTCAGGACTTGGCGTGGGAGAGGGTTTTTGCGGTTTCTCTGTTTTGGGTGCTTCTGCTTTTTTCCACTCTGACAAAGGTCGCTGAGTGGCATTTTTAAAGTCAAAAGGTACTAGCAGCACGGGCAAATTTTCGGCTGAATTTTGAGGGGGCGCTTCCGGCGGATTGGCTTGAGCGTACAAGAAGCGGCCGCTAAAGTCTGTTTTGCCTAAAACTAGGCGGTGAGTTTCCTGGTTGTCCAGTTTTACTGTGACTGTAGCTTGGGGTTGGTCGAGACCGAATTCTGGCAGTTGAGCAGCAGTAATATTAATCGTGCGATCGCTCTTTCCTGTTGCCAGCCTGTCGAGCAAAAAATCCACCGATGCCTGACTCGCGTGTGCTTGCACTGGCAATTTCATTTCCCAGCTAGACTTGCCTCCTTTTGTTTCATAAACTCGCTCAAAAGTCAATATTTTGTCGGGAGTTTTGACTGTAAAGAATTGTACGCGATCGGACTTAAAAGCAAAAATTTTCTGTTTTTCTTCCTTAGCGGCTTCCTGTTTCGGAGACACTTGCATCTCGAACAAAGCAACCAACCCCGTCATGCTCAGCGCGACGGCTATCAATACTAATGTATTTTTCTGCAATTTCATAGTAACAGCGAATTCGGCATGGTAATGGGGAATGGGGAATGGGGAATTGGTAAGAGACGCACCCTAGGGAAGTTAGGAATTAGGAACTTGTACGCTCGCGTAGCCGAAGTATTAGGAATTGACAATGGGTAAGGTGCGCCCGGTCGCGCACCTTGCGGAATTAGGAATTAGCAATTGGTAATGGCTAAGAGGTGAAAAAACCAGAAAGAGGCAAATAAATCCGTTAAATTCCTTAGAGAATTTGTTGGCGAACTTATCTTCTCTTCCACCAGATAGCGCCACCAATTCCCAGTCCGAGTAAAGGCCAAATTAGCCAAGCTAACACCAGCAATCCTACTTGGATGGTCGTCATGTTAATACGGCGGTTGGTAGCTTTTTTCGGACTGATAGAAAAGCTTTGCTGGTCGGGTTTACTCAACCAACTGACTGAATTGAGAAACACGTCGCTATTGAGTTGTTGGTCAAACCAACCGTTAGTAACAAATTGAGATGTGCCAATTATTACCATTCGCGATGTTTTTCTAGGAGTTGAAGGCGCGGAAGGAGTTGCGGTTGGACTGGGAGATGCTGTGGGAGATGCTGCAGGTGTTGGTGTTGGCGAACTTTCTGCCGATGCTGTGGGAGATGCTGTGGGAGATGCTGCCGGTGTTGGCGAAGTCGTCGGTAATGCTGGAGGCGTTGCTTCTTGCGAGACAATCACTGAATAGCTGATTGGGGAAGCTGTTGGCGAAGTTGTCGGCGATGGTGATGTTGTCGGCGATGGTGATGTTGTCGGTGATGGGGAAGTTGTCGGCGATGGGGAAGTTGTCGGCGATGGTGAATCTGTCGGCAATGGCGAAGGTGTCGGCGATGGTGAATCTGTCGGCGATGGTGAATCTATGGGTGATGGTGATGTTGTCGGTGATGGTGCAGTTATGGGTGATGGTGATGTTGTCGGCGATGCTTGGGGTGAAGGCGTGACGGGTGTTGGTGTTGGTGAAGGTGAGGGCTTTAAGGGAGTGCTGGCAGTGGACGATCGAACTAAAGCTACACCTAATAATAGCGGGCCTTGTCGATCGGTCTTTTGATCGAACTCCAATTTCTTAGTAGTCAAATCGCTTTCCGCCCAACTTTCCTGACTCGTCCAAATCAGCGGTTTTTCCTCTATCCCTTCTACTGGCGATGTTTCCAAAGCACGCGCAAACGGATAAAATGAAATGCCGGTACCAAAACTTTGAGTAATCGGATGTTCGCCGTAGCGCCTGACTGTGGGAACCGTGGGACCCAGGCCAAATCTTTGACCAGTTCCCGAAGCATCGATGGCCAAACGGGTGTCTAGTTTGACACCCCATTCTTGCAGCATTTTGTCCAATCCCGTATCAGTTGCCGGGTCTACCATTAACAATAAACTGCCGCCGCGATCGAGATAAGCTTTTAGTGCTTTAATTTCTGTATCGGAAAACGGTTTGTCCTGCCCCGGAACGATTAAAGCATCTGCATCTTCTGGCACTTCTTTTCGTTCGGTCAAATTCAGCGTTTGGGCGTTGTAGTATTTATCTTTCAGAGCTTTTTCAGCTTGCTGAATTCCGCCTTGACCTTCCTTTATCGGGCGGGCGCCTTTGCCTTGCAAAAAGTAAACTGTAGCAACGCGAGTGCTCAGGATTTCTTCTAAGCCATTGGTAAGTTTTATCTCTGAAAGCCCTTGATTTGGGTCGCTACCAAAAGCAGTGCCACCTTTTTGCAGTACCTGTTTTTTGTCTCCGGATTGCAGGTAAACTTCTCCGATGCTAGTAATACTAAATTCCCGCGCTTTTCCCGGTTGGGCCTGCGGGTCAACAAACTCAAATTGGAACTTTTCGCCTCCCTCGCGTTTGTAGCTTTGCAACAATTCTTTTATTTGCGGGTTTTGGATGGGGTCAAATACCCAAACTTTGACTGTTTGTTGCAGGTTTCGGAGTATTTGTTGAGTCTGCGGGGCAAGGGTAAATTGTTGGCTTTCGGTTAAGTCGATGCGGACGGGATAGCGAACGGCTATGAAGTTAATTACTCCGAGTATCACAAAGACGGCGAGGGTAGCAATCAGGGCGTTGGTGCTGGCTTGAGTGGAACGCTGCCCCCAAAAGCTTTGTTCGTAACTCAAATATAGCAGCCAAAGTGCGATCGTCACGGCTCCGGCAATAACTAAACCGACTGTCAGGGGGTCCCATACTCCAGATACAAGTGCTGCTGTTACCCCCGCTGCGATGAGGAGGGGACCCAGCAAAAAAACGTATTTCCAATTTGTTTTGCTAATTTTCATAAGGTAAATATTGAGGGAAAAATTTCCGGATCGAGGATGTTATTCTATATCGAATTAGCCTGCAACCATGCTGTTAAATCTGACGGTTTATTGAAATCCAGCACGGCATCTCCTAGTTCTTCTAATTCCTGTATACCTAATTGACGGATGCAGTTTTCGGTTTCCGGTTGTATTGTGCCTAAGCGCCGCACTAGCTGACGCAATATTAACGAGAGTTGAGCGGTTTTTGTCACCTGTTCTCTTGCTACATCTATGGCAATCTGCTGGTCTTGAATCCACAGTTCTTGGTTGTGCAATTCATTTAATTCTTGCTGAGTGAAGTTGTCCTCGTTGGCAATGCTAAAAGCTTTCTCAATTTCTGGTACAGCCCTCAATGTTTCTGGTACTGTCTCCAGAGTGCTGGTATTTTCGAGAAAGTAAATCCATTGGTCAGCGGTTGTTTCTAATGCTGCTAATTCCTTGCTAAATTTGGGCAGTTCGATAAATACTAATTCTATTTCAGTATCGGGATAGTCAAACTGTTGCTCTTTTTCTTGGAAAACAAACCGCGACATAAATTCTGGCTGATTTTCAAACATTTCAAAGTCGGCAATTTTTAAAGAAATTACTGTTTTTAGTCTTTCGTAGCGTTCTTTTCCTGTTAATTGCTGGCTGTAGCTTTTGGCAGCGTTGTACAAAACTCTATTGCCGAAGGAAGGCACGTTGAGGAGTTGAATTTCAACTAGGGCGATTCTGCCACCGTTAATTATGGCTTTTACATCTAGGTGTGTGTCTTGGACTCCGAGAGTTTGATTTTCTGGTTGGGAGTTGATTATTTCTAAGTCTTCGATGACAGGCTGTGCTTCATAAAGGATGGCGTTTAAAAAATTAATCAGGATGTCTTTGCTGTCGCTGGAACCGAATATTTTTTTGAACGCAAAGTCGATTTTTGGATTGATAAATCTCATTTTTCAAGTAATTAGTGGAATAACTAACATTAATTGGGGATTGGGAATGGGGCATTGGGAATTGGTGGTGTCTCCTTTAATGTGCAACTCTCCAAAATTTTTACTTTGCCACTCTTTCCTCTTTATTTTGCGAGGCCTTCCCCCATGTTTTTAAGAACGCTGATATCGCAAGGCATCTATGGATTGCGCGGTCAGAAATACTCCTAAAATGATGTAACTGGCAAACATAATTAAACTGCTGGTATCGAAAACTCCCTTGACAAGATTGGTGTAATTTGTTAGCAGCGACAAATGTCCTAATGCCGTTCCGAAGGAGCCACCGATAGCGACGGCGGCTGCATCGATCACCCACAGAAATAATACTAGAGTGAAGGTGAGGATGGCGGATAAAATTGTGCTGTCGGTGAGGGAGGAAATAAACATTCCGAGGGACAATACTCCTGCAGCTAGTAAGATTAAGCCGCCGTGTCCTAGCAGAAGAACTCCGGGGGGTACGGGTGGGGTTGATGAACTGAGGGCGATCGCCTCGCAGAACAGCAGGGGCACCAACATGGTGGTATAAAATGTTAAAACACCGAGGAGTTTGCCGGTAGCAACTGCCCAGTTTGTTAAGGGCGATGTTGCTAATAGTTCTAAGGTTCCACGTTTGCGTTCTTCTGCGTAAAGTCCCATTGAGAGTACGGGTAGTACGAACAATGAAAGGGAACCCATGATTCGCAGAAATAGTTGCAGAAATTCGTAGGCTACGTCGATGGGAGGTTCGGTAATTCCCATTTGGTCTCGCTGGCCGATTTGGGGAATTAACCCGTCGGGAGCGAGGAGGATGGCTATTAAAAAGTAGCCGGTGATTAGCCAAAAGACTGCTGCGATGGCATAGGCTAATGGCGATGCAAAATAGCTTTGTAGTTCTTTCCGGTAAATTGCGACAATATTACTAATCATTACTAACATTTAGGAATTGGGAATGGGTAATTGGCCCTTGGTAATTGGTTCATTCTGAGTCGCCGGCAGATGGTGTTTCGCTGCCGTCGCTATCCTGTTTTTTTCTTTCTATTTGTCGCTTTTTGCTAACTGGTTGCTGTTGTGGTCGAGAATCGCTACTCGGTTGTGGCTTTTTTTTGAGTGGTCGATTTTTTACAACAGGTTCGGATTCTGGTTGAGAATGTTCTAGCGACTTAGGCGCATCTAAAATCAGTTCGGGTTCTGGTTGAGAATGTTCTAGCGACTTTGGTGTATCTAAAATCAGTTCGGGTTCTGGTTGAGAAGGCTCGATCGACCTTGGTGTATCTAAAATCAGGTCGGGTTCTGGTTGAGAAGGCTCGATCGGCTCTACCATTTGAACAATGAGCTGATTTTCGACAATCGGTTCTGGTTGAGAAGGCTCGATCGACTTTGGTGTATCTAAAATCAGTTCGGGTTCTGGTTGAGAAGGCTCGATCGACCTTGGTGTATCTAAAATCAGGT
>NZ_JAUBQU010000291.1:0-1346 GCF_036701435.1 Microcoleus sp. Pol12A5 | reverse complement strand
TAATAATTTTAGGAATCGCGTATTAGCTTGCTGGTCTGATTAGATAAACTTATAACCATAAGTTCAGGAGAGCCTTGCGCACTTGCAAATCATGACCTATCAGTTGACTTTGCCATTGATGTTCAAAAACTTGGCAGAAGTCATCGACAGAGCAAAATAGTTCTTCTACAGTAGGCATAAGGTAATCCAGGTTACTTGGTTGGTTGGTACCTCTAGGCTACCTGTTTTGCCCCTTTTTTGGTTTTTCCTTATCCCGAACTCACGTTAGCTAGGAACGTTGCCGGAGCAACGTTGCAGCTCTGAGGCCACGTTGATAAAAGTGACGCTTATTACGAGTTAACTTCATTAACTCTTCGACGGGTTCAGTATATTTTTCGAGATAATTCATTCACTGTTGGCTATCATTCCCACTGCCGAATGTACTACGTCGGCGATAAGTTCTTTGGGGTTCTTTGGCGCGAGAAACATACTTTTGTAAATGCTTTTTTTTGACGATAGTGCTTTCAATAATGTCACAGCTATAGGAAATTGTCATCAATAAAATCATCTTAATTAGTCTGTCTGCTGTTAACCCTGTACCTTCGCGCGTTGTAGCCCCCAGCTTTACAATCACCAAACATTTCTTCAATTCCCATTCTTTGCTTGTAAGCAGCGATCGCTTGCGGTAAAGTACCTAGGTTAGTTAGAATAAACCACACTTGATCAACTGTCCATCCTTGATAATTCCTTTTCCATTTGCAGGCGACATCAAATCCTGCGATTGGCTGGGTTTGTCTAACTTTTATTCCTTGAAAGTACAGAGAGGTTCCCGGTGTAATACCTAACTCATCTAACCTTAGCCAAATCAATTTTTCTGTTTCTATACACTGATTCCGTTTGAGTCGCAAGCAAAAATACACATCCTTCTCCCTCAACCAGTTTGCCAGCTCTACTGAACAAAACTCTCTATCCCCCAGCACAATGATTTTGTAATCTTTAAATAATGGCAAAATAGCTGAAATAGCTATTTTTTGTTCGTTGACATTACTGCTTCCTCGTTTTGGTAACAGCGATCAAGATAAAGGAATTGCTCTTCGTTCCCAAATCAGACTGACCATAAACAGATTAATAGCTCCCCATTGACTGCGGTCGATGGCGATCGATAACTTCTGTCCGGGTTGGCAGTATGTTGTTAACCAATAGGTAATTAGGGGAAACCACAGACAGGTTAAGGTGAGCTGGCAGGGTAAACGCATCTAAATTAAGTTGACATAAAATCATATTTGTGCATGAGTTATTCTCTGAAAAAACCCTTCTTAAAACTCTTAAATATGATGCAATTAACCCAGTTAAAATCGAGCTTTAAG